>NZ_LGDO01000380.1:0-51867 GCF_001279805.1 Streptomyces sp. XY431 | reverse complement strand
AGGAGAGCTCGAACTCGTTCTGGAGCTGCTCCAGCAGGTTGATCACCTGGGCCTGGACCGAGACGTCGAGGGCCGAGACCGGTTCGTCGCAGATGATGATCTCGGGCTTGAGGGCCAGGCCGCGGGCGATGCCGATGCGCTGGCGCTGACCGCCGGAGAACTGGTGCGGGTACCGGTTGATGTACTCCGGGTTCAGGCCGACGACGTCGAGCAGGTCCTGGACCGCCTTGCGGCGGTCGCCCTTGGGCGCCACCTCGGGGTGGATCTCGAAGGGCTCGCCGATGATGTCGCCGACCGTCATGCGCGGGTTCAGCGAGGTGTACGGGTCCTGGAACACCATCTGGATGTTCCGGCGGACGGCCTTGAGGCCGGCGCCGGACAGCTTGGAGATGTCCTCGCCCTTGAACAGCACCTGGCCGGAGGTGGCCCGCTCCAGGTTCATCAGCACCTTGGCCAGCGTGGACTTGCCACAGCCGGACTCGCCGACGATACCGAGCGTCTCGCCCTTCGCCAGCTCGAAGGAGACGCCGTCGACGGCCTTGACGGCGCCGACCTGCTTCTTGAACAGGATGCCCTGGGTCAGCGGGTAGTGCTTGACCAGGTCCTTGACCTCCAGGATGGGCTCAGCCATGGAGGGTCTCCTTCCAGAGGTGGCACGCGCTGCGGCGGCCGGTGAGCTCCTTGCCGTCCTTGTCGGTCACCTGGTGCAGCTCGGGGATCTCCGTGCGGCACAGGTCGGTGGCGACGTCACAGCGGGGGTTGAACGCGCAGCCGGCCGGAACCTTGAGCAGGTTCGGGGGCAGGCCCTTGATCGCGTACAGCTCCTGGCCCTTCTGGTCCAGGCGCGGGATCGAGCGGAGCAGGCCCTTGGTGTACGGGTGCGCCGGGTTGGCGTACAGCTCGTGCACCGGGGCGGTCTCGACGATCCGGCCGGCGTACATCACGGCGATCTTGTCCGCGACGTCGGCGACCACGCCGAGGTCGTGGGTGATCAGGATCAGGCCCATGTTGTACTCGGCCTGCAGCTCCGCGAGGAGGTCCATCACCTGGGCCTGGACCGTGACGTCCAGGGCGGTGGTGGGCTCGTCCGCGATGATCAGGTCCGGCTCCATGGAGAGCGCCATGGCGATCATGATGCGCTGGCGCATACCGCCGGAGAACTGGTGCGGGTAGTCGCCGACGCGCTGCCTGGCGGCGGGGATGCGCACCCGCTCCATCAGCTCGATGGCCTTCTCCCGGGCCTCCTTCTTGGAGGCGCCGCGGTGCACCCGGAACATCTCGCCGAGCTGGGCGCCGACGGTCATCACCGGGTTCAGCGAGGACAGCGCGTCCTGGAAGATCATCGCGATCTTCTGGCCGCGGATCTGCCGACGGTCCTCCTCCTTCATCGCGAGCATGTCCTGCCCGCGGAAGAGGATCTGGCCCTGGCTGATCTTGCCCGGCGGCATGTCGAGGATGCCCATGATGGTCTGGGCGGTCACCGACTTGCCGGAGCCCGACTCGCCGAGCACCGCCAGCGTCTCACCGGCGGCCACGGAGTAGTTGACTCCGTTCACGGCCTTGGCGACGCCGTCCCGAGTGTGGAACTCCACGTGGAGGTCCTTGACCTCCAGCAGCGGGGTGCCAACCTCCAGGCGGCCGTTCTTCTGGTTCTTCTCGATCACGGTGGTCATCGGGTCGTCACCTCTTCTCTCAGCGGAGCTTCGGGTCGAGGGCGTCGCGGACCGCGTCGCCGAGCATGATGAAGGCCAGTACGGTGATGCTCAGTACGGCCGACGGGAAGAGCAGGACGTGCGGCGCGTCGAGGAAGCGGTCGGAGGCGCTGCTGATCATCAGGCCCCAGGAGATCTCCGGCGACTGGACGCCGATGCCCAGGTAGGACAGGGCGGCCTCGGCGCCGATGTAGACACCCAGCGAGATCGCCGACACGACGATCACCGGCGCGATGGCGTTCGGCACGATGTGCCGGAAGGTGATCCGGCCGGAGCCGGCGCCGAGGGCGCGGGCGGCCATCACGTAGTCGTTGTTCTTGTTGGCCAGCACCGAGGCGCGCATGATGCGGAAGATCTGCGGCCAGCCGAGCACGGTCATGACGACCGAGACGGTCCAGGCGTTGCCCTTGCCGAGCATCGACATGATCAGCATGCCGCCGAGCAGCAGCGGGATCGAGAAGAAGATCTCGGTGAAGCGGGACAGGATCGAGTCGACGATCCCGCCCTTCCAGCCGGCCAGCAGGCCGAGCAGGGCACCGATCACCGTGACCATCGAGGTGGTCAGCACGCCGACGATGATCGAGTTGCGGGCACCCCACACCGTACGGGTGTAGTTGTCGCAGCCCTGGACGTCGAAGCCGAACCAGTGCTCGGCGCTCGGGCGCTTCAGCGAGTTGGCCAGGTCGCAGGCGTCGTTGTCGAACGGGCTCCCGTCCGTGAACCAGCCCGGCACGATGGCCAGCAGGATCAGGAAGGACACCAGCGCGGCGCCGATGATGAAGATCGGGTTGCGGCGCAGGTCGCGCAGAGCGTCCGACCAGAGGCTGGCGACGCGCTCCGGCTTCTGCTTCTTCTCCGGCGAGGACTTGGGGGTGTTGTCCCCGGAAGGGGCCTCGGCGCCCTTGGTGATCGTCTCACTCATAGCGGATCCTCGGGTCGAGCACGGCGTACAGCATGTCCACGAGCAGGGTGGTGACCAGGTAGATCATCACCAGCAGCGTGACGACGCCGACGATGATGGTGCCCTGCTTCTGGTACACGGCCTGGGCGAGCAGACCGCCGATGCCGTGAATGTTGAAGATCTTCTCGGTGATGACCGCGCCGCCCATCAGACCGCCGAGGTCGGCACCGAGGAAGGTGACGATCGGGATCAGGGCGTTGCGCAGGGCGTGCCGACCGATGACCCGGCGCTTCTTCAGGCCCTTGGCCACCGCGGTGCGGACGTAGTCCGCGCGCATGGTCTCCATCAGGCTGGTGCGGGTCAGTCGGGCCACGTACGCGAGCGAGGTCGAGGCCAGGACGAAGGCCGGCAGCAGATAGCCGCGCAGCCCGTCCTCCTCATTGAACGAGACGGAGAAGATCTCGATGCCGTAGTCGTTCTTCAACTTGACGCCGAGGACGAGCTGGAGCACGAAGCCGGTGACGAAGACCGGGATCGAGATCACGAACAGCGTGCTGATGAGGACCAGCTGGTCCAGGAACTTGCCCTTGCGCAGGGCCGCCATGACGCCCGCCAGCACACCGATGATCGCCTCGATGACAAAAGCCACGAGGGCGAGGTTGACGGTGAACGGGAACGCCTCGCTGATCATCTCGCTGACCTGGCGACCCGTCAGGCTCTCACCCAGGTTCCCCTGGAAGACGCCCGTGATGTAGTTCCAGTACTGGAGCAGGAACGGGTCGTTCAGGTGGTACTTCTGGCGGATCATCTCCGCCACGATCGGGTCGGCCTTCTTCTCGCCGGCCAGCGCCTGCACCGGGTCACCGGGCAGGCTGAAGCACAGCCAGTAGATCAGGAACGTCGCACCGATCAGAACAGGGATCGCCTGTATCAGTCGGCGGATCACATAGCGGCCCATCAGACCTCCACACTTTCGGACAAGGAAGGGAGGCGGGAGGACCCGGACTGTAGTCCGGTCCGCCCGCCCCCGATCGTCTGATTAACCGGATCAGCCGGCGAGCTCGACCTCGTCCAGGTTCATGCGACCCTGGGCGTCGGTGTCGAAGTTCTTGATCTTCTTGCTGTACGCCGCGGACGACATGTAGGTGTAGACCGGGATGTACGGCAGGTCCTCGATGAGGACGTCATCGGCCTGCTGGTACAGCTTCAGACCCTCCTCCGGGCTCTTCGCCTGGTCGGCCTGGTCCAGCAGCGACTCGAACTTCTCGTTGACGTAGCCGCCGTAGTTCGAGCCGTTCTCGATCGCGACCTTCGAGAAGATCGGACGCTCGTAGTTCTCGATCGACGGGTAGTCCATCGACCACGCCATGCGGAAGGCACCGGAGTACTGCTTCTCGCCCAGCGCGTCCAGGATCTTGCCGAACTTCTCGAACGGCTTGGTGGTGACCTCGACGCCCAGGTTCTTCTTCAGCTGGTTGGCGACGGCCTCGATCCACTCCTTGTGGCCACCATCGGCGTTGTAACCCAGCTCGATGGTGTTGTTCGGGACGCCACCGGCGGTGTCCCACAGCGCCTTGGCCTTGGCCGGGTCGTACTTCGCCGCGTCGCCCATGGCGCCCTTGCGGTAGCCCGGGATCAGCGGGTTGACGAAGTCGTCGGCCGGGACGCGGGTGCCCGAGAAGATCGTCTTGGTGATCGCCTCGCGGTCGATCGCCATCGAGATCGCCTTGCGGATCTCCGGCTTGCCGTAGGTGGCCGGGTTGGTGGCGATCGGGAAGCCGATGTAGCCGACGCCGGACTCCGGCTTGTAGATGTAGCGGTCGCCGAACTCGCCCTTGACCGTGCCCATGGCCGAGATCGGGAGCTTGTCGGTCGCCTGGATGTTGTCGGCGCGCAGGTCGTTGTACGCCGTCTCCAGCTTGTCGTAGATCTTGAAGGTGACGCCCTGCAGCTTCGCCTTGCCGTCAGCGGCCGGGAAGTTGTCGTAGCGCTTGACCTTGATCTGCTGGTTGTGCTCCCACTTGCCGTCCATCTGGAACGGGCCGTTGCCGATGGGGGCCTCTTCGAAGGACTTCTTGTCCTGGAAGAAGGCCTTCGGCAGCGGGTAGAACGCGTTGTAGCCCAGCATGGTCTTGAACTGGGAGAACGGGGCGCTCAGCGCGACGGTGAAGGTCTTGTCGTCGACAACCGTCAGGCCCTTGAGCTTGTCGGTGGTCGGCTTCTTGTCCTTGCCCGGAGCCAGGTCCTCGGAGCCGTCGATCTTGGTGAAGAACGGCAGGCCCTCGGCCGCGTTGTCCTGGTTGGCACCCCAGTTCCAGGCGTCCACGAAGGACTGGGCGGTGACCTTCTCGCCGTTGTGGAAGGTGTAGCCGTCCTTCAGCTTGATCGTCCAGATCTTGCTGTCGGGGGACTCGATCGACTCGGCGACGCGCAGCTTCGGCTCGTTGGTCTTGTTGTCGTACTCGACCAGGCCGGCGAACAGCGCGTTCAGGACCTCGGCACCCTCGGACTCCGCGGTGTTCTGCGGGATCAGACCGTGCTGCGGCTCACCGAGCTGGACGGCGATGGTGCCGCCGCCGGAGGCAGCCTTGTCGCTGCTCTTCGAGCTGGTGCTGCAGGCGGTCGCCGCGAGAGCGATCGCGGTCGCTGCCACGAGCCACTTGGTCTGGGTTGCACCACGCATGGGGGGATGCCTCCTGAATTCGACTTTCCAACGAGGAGAGCACCGCGGTCGGTTGTCGCCGGTCCGCTGTGCCGTCCGCGCTCGTGGTTTCGGCGCGCACCCCTGCGCGTTAACCCTTGACCCGAGCCTGACTGCACCCACTATGTGTCACCCACGGACACGAAAGTGACCACTGCCGATCTCAATTAGGTCACATGAACGGTCGGTAAGTTTCGAAAATCGGACATAAGAGACATACTCAGACAGGCATCAAACGGACAGTCGTCATGAATGACGGACTGTCACGTTCGCTCAGCGGACACCTTGGCGTGGTAAGCGCTATTCCGTTTATGCCTGCGCCGACATCATCGAGTTGTTGAAAAGGTTCGCCCCCCTCTCCATCGGAAAGGGGGGCGACGGTTTCCGGCCGAAGCACGGCCGGAGAAGCTCAGAAGGCCGGAATCAGGCCTTCTTGGCGCGCGAAGCGGTACGCCCGCGCTCCTTCTGGTCCAGGACGACCTTACGGATACGCACGGTCTCCGGGGTCACCTCGATGCACTCGTCCTCGCGGCAGAACTCAAGCGACTGCTCCAGCGAGAGCTTGCGCGGCGGCACCAGGTTCTCGGTGGTGTCGGAGGAAGCGGCACGCATGTTGGTGAGCTTCTTCTCCTTGGTGATGTTGATGTCCATGTCGTCCTGGCGCGAGTTCTCGCCGACGATCATGCCCTCGTACACCTCGGTAGTGGGCTCGACGAAGAGCGTGCCGCGCTCCTGGATGCCCATCATCGCGAACGGCGTCACGACGCCCGCGCGGTCCGCCACCAGCGAACCGTTGTTGCGCATCCGCAGCTCGCCGAACCACGGCTCGTGGCCCTCGAAGATGCTGTGCGCGATGCCGGTGCCGCGGGTGTCGGTCAGGAACTGGGTCCGGAAGCCGATCAGGCCGCGCGACGGGACGATGAACTCCATCCGGACCCAGCCGGAGCCGTGGTTCGTCATGGTCTCCATACGGCCCTTGCGGGTCGCCATCAGCTGGGTGATGGCGCCGAGGTACTCCTCGGGGCTGTCGATGGTCATCCGCTCGACCGGCTCGTGGGTCTTGCCGTTGATGACCTTGGTGACGACCTGCGGCTTGCCGACGGTCAGCTCGAAGAGCTCCCGGCGCATGGTCTCGACCAGGATGGCCAGCGCCAGCTCGCCACGGCCCTGGACCTCCCAGGCGTCCGGACGCTCGGTCGGCAGCACGCGGAGCGAGACGTTACCGATCAGCTCGCGGTCCAGGCGGTCCTTCACCATGCGGGCGGTGACCTTGTGGCCCTTGCCGCCCTTGCCGACCAGCGGCGAGGTGTTGGTGCCGATGACCATCGAGATGGCCGGCTCGTCCACCGTGATGAGCGGCAGCGCGACCGGGTTCTCCAGGTCGGCCAGGGTCTCGCCGATCATGATCTCCGGGATGCCCGCGACGGCGCAGATGTCGCCGGGGCCGGCCACCTCGGCCGGCTTGCGGGTGAGCGCCTCGGTCATCAGCAGCTCGGTGATCTTGACCTGCTGGACCGAGCCGTCCCGCTTCATCCACGCGACCTGCTGGCCCTTGCGCAGCTCGCCCTGCTCGACCCGGCAGAGCGCGATACGGCCGAGGAAGTTGTCGGCGTCCAGGTTGGTGACGTGCGCCTGGAGCGGCGCGTCCTCGTCGTAGGTCGGGGCCGGGACGTGCGCCAGGATGGTGGAGAAGAACGGCTCCAGCGAGTCACTGTCGGCCGGCACGGTGCCGTTCTCCGGCTTGGTCATCGAGGCGACGCCGTCACGCGCACAGGCGTAGACAATCGGGAACTCGATCTGGTCCTCGGTGGCGTCGAGGTCCAGGAAGAGGTCGTAGGTCTCGTTGATGACCTCGTCGATCCGGGAGTCCGGGCGGTCGGTCTTGTTGATGCAGAGGATGACCGGCAGCTTGGCCGTCAGCGCCTTGCGGAGCACGAAGCGGGTCTGCGGCAGCGGGCCCTCGGAGGCGTCGACGAGCAGCACGACCGCGTCGACCATCGACAGGCCGCGCTCGACCTCACCACCGAAGTCGGCGTGGCCGGGGGTGTCGATGATGTTGATCGTGATCGGCGCGCCACCCTCCTTGGGGTGGTACTTGACGGCGGTGTTCTTCGCGAGAATGGTGATGCCCTTCTCACGCTCCAGATCGTTGGAGTCCATCATCCGGTCGTCGAGGTGCTGGTGGGCGGCGAAGGCGCCGGCCTGCTTCAGCATGGCGTCGACCAGGGTGGTCTTGCCGTGGTCGACGTGAGCGACGATGGCAACGTTGCGGATGTCATTGCGCGTGGGCATGCTGAGCGGATTCTCCCGGAATCGTGGGTTACGGCGCCCGGCTGCGTGACGCCGACCGGCGATCCCTGTTGATCGCCGCCGCCCGTTCCGCCTGCTACTACCGGTCCACCCGCCGGGCAGGACATGCCACGGCTTCCTCCTATCGTACGGGGAACCGCCCAGCTCGGCCGAAACGGGAGCTGTCCGGGGGAGCAAGATCACAGGGCGGTGGCCCTCCGGCCACCGGGTTCCGGGCCCCGGGTCAGCCCGCCGACCAGCCGATGTCCCGCAGCCGGGGGCGGGTGAAGCCCCAGACCCCGGCGCCGGCGAGACCCTCCCGGGCGGCCACCAGTTCGGGGCGCTGGAACAGCGGTACCGAGTGGCCGAGCTGCCAGATCCGCACATCCGTCTCCTGGAGCAGGGCCCGGCGGGCGGCCGGGTCCGGCTCGGCGGCGGCGCGGTCGAAGAGGCGGTCGATCTCCTCCGTACCGGCCCGGGCGTAGTTGCTGCCGGGCACCGGGGTGCCGTCCGGGCCGGGCCGGGGCTTGGCGTAGACGGGCCGCTGCTCGCCGGCCGGGCCGGGGCCGGCCGGCCAGGAGAACAGGGCGAGGTCGAAGTCCCCGGTGGCCAGGTGGTCACGGAGGAAGGCGTCCGGCGGGGCCTCGGCCACCCGGACGGCCGCCCCGGCCGTGCCGAGGTCGGCCGCCACCGCGTCGGCCGCCCGTCGGAGGGTCGCCGAGCCGGCCGGGACCAGCAGGGTGAGGGCCAGCGGGTGGCCGTCCCTGGCCCGGGTGCCGCCGGCGGCGGGCCGCCGCCAGCCCGCCGCGTCCAGCATCCGCCCGGGGTCGGCGGTGCCCAGCGCGTCGGCGTTGTCCCGGTAGCCGGCCTGGTCGCCGGTCAGCAGGTGGTGGCCGAGGGGTGCGGCGGGCAGGCCGAGCGGGGCGAGCGCGGCCTCGGCGGCGTGCCGCCGGTCGACGGCGCGGGCCAGGGCACGGCGCAGCGCCGGGTCGGTGAGCGGCTCACGGGCGGCGTTGAGGGTCAGCTGGGTGAGACCGGTGCCGGCGGCCCGGTGCAGGGTGGTGCCGGGCAGGGCGCCGGCGCGGCGGACCGCCTCGGCGGGGTCGCCGCCGGCGCGGTCGACGGCGCCGGTCAGCGGGGCGAGGTCCAGCCGGCCCTCGGCCAGCTCGGTGCCACGCCGTTCGGCGGGGGTGGCCAGGAAGTCGATCCGGTCGGCCTTGGCCCGCTCCCCCCACCAGTACGGGTTGCGGACCAGGGTGGCCCGGCCGGCGGCCGGGTCGTAGCCGGACACCAGGAAGGGGCCGGCCGTCGGGTGGGCGCCGCCGCCGGGCAGCGGGCGGCCGAAGGCGGCGGCGGTGGCGGTCTCGGCGGCGGGGTAGAGCGGGCCGAACAGGGCGCGCCACTCGCCGTAGGGCTGCCGGAAGGTGACCTTGACCTCGTGCGGGTCGGCGCCCTGGACGATCGAGTCGATGGCCGCGTACCCGGCGGGCCGGACGGCGCTGTAGGCGGGGTCCAGGCCGGAGAGCGCGGCCCGCTGGGCGATGAAGTCGGCGGCCGAGAGCGGGGTGCCGTCGCTCCAGACGGCCCGCGGGGCGAGGTGGTAGGTGACCACCTGGGGCAGCTGTCCTGGCGGGGTGGCCTCGGCGGCGGTCAGGTAGTCCTCGTCGGGGGTCCACTCGCCGTGCGCGTCCGGCCGGAACAGCGCGGGGTAGAGGGCGTTCGCCAACAGCGCGGAGTCGGCGGTGGCAGCGGGCTGGTAGACGTTCAGGGTTGCCGGTACGGCGTCGACGGCCCAGCGCAGGGCGCCGCCGTCGCGGACGGCGGCCCGGTCGGCCGGGCGGACGTCGCCGGTGACGGCGGCGGGCGCGGGCGGCGCGGGGTCGGGGGTCGGGGCGGTGCGGGCCGGGCCGGGGCCGCCGAGGCAGCCGGAGGTGGCACCGAGGGCGAGCAGCAGTGCGGCGGCTGCGACGGGGAGGCGGGCGCGCATGGCGGCCATGGAACGCCGCCGCCCGGCCCCCGGCGGCGGCGACACGGCGGCCGACCGGGTGCGGCACCCGATCGGCGGTACGGCCGACCGGTGCCGGGGAACCCGCCCCGGTCCCTACAGCCCCAGCTCGAACCAGACGATCTTGCCCTTGGGGGTGCGCCGGCTGCCCCACCGCTCGGCGAGCAGGCTGACCAGCTGCAGGCCGCGCCCGCCCTCGTCGGTCTCGTGGGCGCGCCGCTGCCGTGGCTGGGCGTAGCCGTCGTCCCAGACCTCGCACACCATGGTCCGGTCGCGCAGCAGCCGCAGCCGGATCTCGCCCCGGCCGTGCCGCAGCGCGTTGGTGACCAGTTCGCTGACCAGTAGCTCGGTGGTGTCGACCAGCTCGTCCAGGCCCCGGGCGAGCAGCCAGCTGCACGCGGCCTCGCGGGCCTTGGCGACCGAGGTGGGCTCGGGCGGCAGGAACCACTGGCCGACGGCGTCCGCGGGGAAGGCGTGCACCCTGGCCATCAGCAGGGCGATGTCGTCCTCGCCGTGGTGCGGGTTGAGCTCGCCGAGGACGTGGTCGCAGAGGTCCTCCAGGCCCTTGCCCTCGGCGGAGAGCGCGGTGCGGAAGGCCTTCAGGCCCTCGTCCAGCTGGTGCTTGCGGCTCTCCACCAGGCCGTCGGTGTAGAGGCCGAGCACGGCGCCGTCCGGCAGGGTCAGCTCGACCTCCTCGAAGGGCTCGCCGCCGACGCCGAGCGGCAGGCCCGGCGGCACGTCCAGCATCCGGGCGCTCTCGCCGGGGCTGAGCAGCACCGGCGGGAGGTGGCCGGCGTTGGCGAAGACGCAGCGCCGGGTGACGGCGTCGAAGACCGCGTAGACGCAGGTCGCCAGGTAGACCTCGCGGGCCTCCTCGTCGGCGGTGGAGGTGAGCCGTCCGTACGGGGCGGAACGGGCGGCCGGCGCGGTGTCGTCGCCGAGGTCGCGGGCGATCTCGTCCAGGGCGGTGAGCACCTCGACCGGGTCGAGGTCGAGCATGGCGAGGGTGCGGACGGCGGTGCGCAGCTGGCCCATGGCGACGGCGGCGCGCAGGCCGCGGCCCATCACGTCGCCGATGACCAGGGCGGTGCGGTTGCCGGGCAGCGGGATGACGTCGAACCAGTCGCCGCCGACCTCGGTGTTGTTGTTGCTGGGCAGGTAGCGGCAGGCGATCTCCAGGCCGCTGGCGGCCGGGTTGCCCGGGGGCAGCAGGCTGCGCTGGAGGATCAGCGCGCGCTCGTGCTCGCGGCGGTAGAGCCGGGCGTTGTCGATGCAGACGGCGGCGCGGGCGACGAGCTCCTCGGCGATGGCGACGTCACGGGCGTCGAAGGGTTCGCTGCCGATCGCCCGGGAGAGCTGGACCAGGCCGAGCACCTGGTCGCGGGCGACCAGCGGGACGATCAGGGTGGAGCGCAGCAGCGGGTCGGGGCCGGGCTCGGGGACCACGCTGCGGCCGGTGCGCAGGGCCCGGGCGTGCGGGGAGCGGCGGGGGTAGCAGAGGGTGCCGCCGGCCTCGGCGATGGGCAGGCCGGTGACCGAGCCGAGCACCGAGGAGGCGCCACCGACCACGCTGGAGACGGCGACCCGGCGCAGTTCGCCGCTGCCGTCGGTCAGCACGGTGTCGCCGAGCCGGCCGGCGCTGGGCACGGTCTCGCCGGAGAGCAGCGCGGTGTACAGGTCGACGGTGGCGAGGTCGCAGAACGGCGGGACGACGACGTCCAGCAGTTCCTTGGCGGTGGTCTCCAGGTCGAGGGTGGAGCCGATGTGGGCGCTGGCCTCGTTGAGCAGCGCGAGGTTGCGGCGGACGCCGTCGGCCTCGCGCTCGGCGACGTGCCGGCTGGTGACGTCGGAGACCTGTCCGGCGACACCCATCGGCTGGCCGGCGGCGCCGTTGAGGCGGTAGAGCGAGACGGCCCAGAGCCGGTTGCCCTCGCGGGTCGGGACGGCGGCGTGGAAGCGCAGGTCGAAGACGGGCTCACCGCTGGCGAGGACCTTGCGCAGGGCGGCGGTGAGCCGATCGGCCTCGGCGCCGGGGAAGATGTCGTGCGGGGTGAGGCCCTCCAGGTCGGTGGGCGCCAGGCCCATGCCGGAGGCGAAGGCGTCGTTGACCCGCTGGAGGCGGAGCCGGTCGTCGAAGAGGACGAAGCCGGTCGGAGTCTGGCCGAAAACCGCCTCCGATGCGGCCAGATCCGTCTCGATCCGGCGGAGCCGGCCGAGGTCGACCGCGAGACAGGTGGCGCCGGCGGTGGGCAGCGCGCTGTCCGGCATCAGGTAGAGCTCGGCGAGGCCCTCACCGCCGTCGGCGTGCCGGTACGGGGCGGTGCCGACCCATTCCTCGCCGGCCAGGGTCCGTTCCAGCCGGGTCCGGCCGCGCTGCCAGAGCTCGCGCGGCACGAAGGTGGTCACCGGGTCGGCGCCGACCGCCTCGACGGCGGTGACGCCGAAGAACTCGGCGGCCCGCTCGCTCCACTGGCTGATCCGGCCGTCCGGGCCGATGGCGAAGGTGGCGACCCGGATGTAGTCGTAGATCGAGCCCGGATCCCCGGCGCCCCAGCGCTGCTCCTCGGCGGCCGGCCGGGCGGCACGGACGGGGGCGGGCGACTGGTGGGCGGGGGCCGGCACGTGTTGGGCGCCGGCCTGCCCGGGTACAGCGGCATGACCGCTGCTGCTCGGCGCATTGCGCGCCGGGGTGCTGTTCAACGGACCGACCCCTCCAAACCCGCGACCGTCCGGATGTCGAGAAGACCGAGTATTCATCATCGAGGGGTACGTTCACACGCCCTCAACATCACAACATCAGATCGGGCGAAGGTTTTTGTCCTACCGCCCGCGCAACCACAATGCCACGCTCGCGCCCCCTACCGGGGCGCGCGCTCCCCCGAGGCCTTCCGGTGGCATATGCAGGGAGTTCTACTCCGCGCCGGGAGTGCCCGGCAGCGCCTGCTCGAACCAGACCACCTTGCCCATCCCCTCGGCCCTGGCACCCCAGTGCAGGGCCAGCCGGGCGACGAGCTCCAGCCCGCGACCGCCCTCGTCCGCCTCGGCCGCGTGCCGTTCCCGGGGCGGGTCCGGCAGCGGGTCGGAGATCTCCACCAGGAGCGTCTCGCCGAGCGTCAGCCGCACCCCGATCGGCGCGCTCGCGTACCGGACGGCGTTCGTGACCAGCTCGCTGACCAGCAGCTCGGCAGTGTCGGTGAGCTGCTCGACCCCCCACTCGGCCAGCGTCGCGCGGACCAGCCGACGGGCCCGGGAGACGGCGGTCGGCTCGGCGGGCAGGGTCCAGCCCGCCGTCGGGGTGCCGGCCTGCCCGTGGCCGAGCCGGGCCAGCAGCAGCGCCACGTCGTCCGGCTCCCGGCCCTGCTCCATGGTGCCCAGCACCGCCTCGCAGGCCGCCTGGATCGACGCGTACGGCTCCTGGAGCACGGTGACCAGTCGGCCGAGGCCCACGTCCAGGTCCTTGTCCCGGGACTCCACCAGGCCGTCGGTGCACAGCGCCAGCAGGCTGCCCTCGGGGATCTTCAGCTCGACCGACTCGAACGGGACCCCGCCGACCCCGAGCGGGGCGCCCGAGGGCAGCTCCAGGATCCGGCCGACACCGCCGAGCAGCGGGCCGCCGGTCCGGGTCGGTCCGTCCGACTCCTCCCCCGGGACCACCAGCACCGGCGGGATGTGGCCGGCCTTGGCGACGGTCAGGGTCGCGGTGGCCGGGTCGAACACCGCGTACACGCAGGTGGCGAGCAGGGCCTCGTCCGGCCCCTGGGCGAGGTCGTCGGCCAGCTCGTGGACGTGCCGCAGCAGAACGTCCGGCGGCAGGTCGAGGGCGGCCAGCACCCGGACGGCGGTGCGCAGCCGCCCCATGGTCGCGGCGGCCCGCAGACCGTGCCCCATCACGTCGCCGACCACCAGCGCGGTGCGGTCGCCGGGCAGCGGGATGACGTCGAACCAGTCGCCGCCGACCTCGGTGCCGCTGCTGCCGGGCACGTACCGGTAGGCGACCTCGACGCCGGTGGGCTGCGGCACCTGCTGCGGCAGCAGGGTGCGCTGGAGGGTGAGGGCGGCGGTGCGCTCCCGGGCGTAGAGCCGGGCGTTGTCCAGCGAGGAGCCCGCCCGGTCCGCCAGCTCGACGGTGAACGCCAGGTCGTCCCGGTCGAAGCCCTCGCGGTAGCCGGCCCGGCTGACCAGCAGCAGTCCGATCACGATGCCCCGCGCCCGCAGCGGCACCACCAGCATCGAGTGCACGCCCAGGTCGTACGCCGCCTGCATCTTCGGGTCGCCGGCGTAGGTGATGTCGCTCAGCTGGTCGGCGCCCGAGAGCAGCTCGGGGACGCCGGTGCGCAGCACCCGGCCGCAGGCGGAGTCCTCGGCGAAGGTGATCCGGGCGCCGCGCCGCAGCATCACCTCGACCTCGGGGCCGTCCTGCACGGAGGCCGTGCCGAGCTGGAGCAGCGAGGTGCGGCGGTCGTGGCCGTGCCGGGGCAGGTCGTCACCGTGCGCGACGGCCTGGAGCAGGATCACGGCGGCATGGTCGGTCAGCCTGGGCACCACCGCACTGGCCAGCTCCTGCGCGATCCGGGAGGCGTCCAGCAGGTCACCGACCCGGGAGCCGAACTCGTTGAGCAGCGACAGCCGACGGCGGGCGTGCTCGACCTTGGCCACCGCGCGATAACGCTCGGTCACGTCCATCACGGTGCCGGAGATGCCGAGGACCCGCCCGGAACGGTCGGTCATCCGGCTGTAGGAGATCGAGCGGTACCCGGAGCGGGCGGTGACCGGGGAGGCGAGCGTGACGTCGATGACCGGCTCGCCGGTGGCCAGCACCTGGCGCTGGATCGCGGTGATCTCGTCGGCGGCGCGCTCGGGCAGCGTCTCGCCGGTGGTGCGGCCGACGTGGTCCTCCGGGGCGGCGCCGTTCATCTCGGCGAGGGTCTGGTTGACGGCCGTGTAGCGCAGCTCGGTGTCGAGGATCGCGATGCCCAGCGGGGACTGCTCGAAGAGCGCGTCCCGCACCGCGAGGTCGCGTTCCACCTCCCGGACGGCCGCCGCCTCGGCCAGGTTGACCTGGAGGAACGGGTTGCCGTCGCCGTCGACGAGGAGCGAGATCCGGGCGTCCACCAGCACCGGGACGCCCTCCCGGTCGCGCAGCTCGGCCAGGCCGGACCAGCGGCCGTGCCGCAGGGTGTCCTGGATCGCGGCCCGGATCCGGAGCACCTGGTCCTCGTCGGGGATCAGCTCGTCGATCCGGCGGCCGACCAGCAGCTCGTTGGGCCAGCCGAGCAGTTCCTCGGCGGCCGGGCTCCAGAGCGCCACCCGGCCGGCCGTGTCGAGGATCGCGATGGCCACCTTGACCACGTCGAAGAGGCTGCCGCCGGCCGCCCCGCCGGGGCCGGGGGCGGAGCCGGCCCGGCCCGGGGTCTCCGGGAGGGCGCGCGGCCCGCCGGGGAACGGTCGGCCCGGGCGGCCCCGGGCGCCGGCCGGGGCGGCCGCCTCGGGCGCCGCCGGGGACTGCGCGGACCGGGCCGCGGGCGGGAGCGCACCCCCGGGGTCGGCCCGGGTGGCCGCCGCCGCGCGGTTCGCGCCGCGGCGCAGCCGGGCGCGGGCGGCGGCGCTCCCCCCGGTGCCCGCCCGGCGTGCTCCCCCACCGCCGTTCCCGCTCTTCGACACCGACGCGGCCTCCGGCTCTGCTCGGGATCGGCGTCGCCGGCTGGGGCGGCTCACCGATGGTGACGAATAGTGCCGAAAAGTGACATACCCAGCAGGACCAAGGCTATCCCGCCCGCCGCGTCGGCCTTTCCGATTGCCGGGGCACCGCGCCACGCGTCGCGCCGCGCGGCGGGGTGCACCGGGCTCGGGAAGCGGGGCTCCAGGAGGCGGGGCGACGGGGCGCGACGGCGTTCAGGAGGCGGCGAGGAGGCGGGCGACCTCGGGCAGGACCTCGCGGTCGTGGTCGAGCCAGTCGACCTCGGCCAGCTCGGCGGCGCCGAGCCAGCGCAGCTCGTCGTGCTCCTGGAGCGGGAGCGGCTCGCCGGAGAGCAGTTCGGCCGCCCAGAGCCGCAGCTCGAGACCGGGCCGCACCAGCCACGCACCGGGCAGCCGGGTGAGCGCCCGGGCCCGGACACCCAGTTCCTCCATCAGCTCGCGCTCCAGCGCCTCGGTCTCGGTCTCACCGGGTTCGGCCTTGCCGCCCGGGAACTCCCAGCGCCCCGCCACCTCGGCGGGCGTGCTGCGCCGCGCGGCGAGCACCCGCCCCCGGTGGATCAGCGCGCCGCCGACGACGATCCGGTTCTCCCCCGCGGGGTCCATGGCCTTGTCCATGGGCCCCGACCCTACGGCGTGCGGTTCAGCTGTGCGGCCCCCGCGCCTGGGAGTCCCCGGCGGGCTCGGCCTCGACCCAGTAGAGCTGCTTGTGGCCGCGCGCCTCGAACTCGGCGGCGAGCTGTTCGGCCGCCTCCCGTCCGATCCCCCCGACGACCCGGAAGCGCTGACCGTTGTCGTCCTGCCGCATCACCCGAAAGGTGTCCATGCGCCCAGGCTAGGACGCGCCCGCGCCGGTGTGGAGCGGCCCCGGCCCCGGCCCGCGTGGGGGTCGGGTCGGGGCGGGGCTGCACGGGACACTACGCCCCGTTCGCTACCGGCCGGTACGGGGGCTGTTAACAGCCGGTTAGGCGGTGGCCGGACCGGTGTCGGCTCCGGCTCCGGAAGCCGGGCTCAGGCCCGGATGTCCGCGGCCTGCTCGCCGGTCGACAGCCCCAGCGCGCGCCGGATGTCCAGGGCCAGCCTGCCGCTCTTGACGGACAGCGCGTCCGCCTTGCCGACCTCGCGCTCCAGGGCTGCGGGGTCCATGGTCCTGGCCGCGGTGTCCCAGGCGTTGGCGGCGTCCAGCTTGAGCGCGCCCAGCTCGACCAGCTTGGCCCTGGCGCCCTCCGGCCAGTCGATCCCGTTGACCGACAGCTCGGTGACCTCCTTGCGGCAGGCCGCGGCCATCGTCTTCGCCCACTCGCGGTACTTGGCGGGCGCCGCGTCGACGTCCAGGTCCGGCTCGGCGAACAGCGCCTTGTTGTAGGCGAGCACCGCGTCCAGGTAGGTGCGCTGGGCCTGGGTGAGCTTGGTCCGGTCGGTGCGGACGCTGCCGGCGTGCGGCTGCTGCTCGTCCTGGAAGGTGCAGGTCACCCGGCGGTCGCCGGTCATCCAGCTGCGGATGCTCGGGTAGTAGTAGTACCCGTCCACCCCCTCGGGGACGAGCCAGGAGTCCAGCGCGTACTCGTCCCGCACCGGGCCGCAGAGCTTCTCGGCGCCGTCGCCGATCTCCTTCCGGCTGGGGTACTGGTCGTCCCGGCCGCCGGGGAGGACGACGGTGCCGGCGACCTCGGCGTGGTGCGGCGCGGTGCAGGGCACCACCCGGACCCAGTAGACGCTGGTGGACGCGGGGTCCCCGCTGAGCGGCGGCTGGTCGAAGCAGTCGCCGACCCGCAGGTCGTTGACGGCCACCGAGCCCTTCGGCCCGTGCCGGGAGTCGCCGTACCGCTCCTCGTCGAGGCCGACCGCGGCCAGCCCGATGAACGCGATCAGGGAGACGATCAGCGACAGGACGCCGACGACCAGGCCGGAGACCGCCAGGCCGCGACCCTTCTCGTTGCGCCGGGATATCTGGACCAGCGCGACCACCGCGAAGCCGAGCGCCAGCGGCCACAGGCAGAACAGGGCGGTGACCAGCGAGGCGATCGCGAAGCCGTTGGTGCGGGTGGGGGCGGCCGGGTAGGGGAAGCCGGGCTGGAAGCCGCTCTGGGAGGCGGGGGTGACGGCGGCCCAGCCGGTCGGCGCCGGGGCGGCCTGGGCTGCCGGCGGCGGCACGTCGGCGGGGGCCGCCCAGGGGTCGGCGGCGGGCGGCGGCACCGGGCCAAAGGCGGGAGCGTCGGCCGGCACGGACGGAACCGACGGGACGGGCGTGGCCGGCGGGACGGGCGGAGCCGCCGGGGCGGGGGCCGTCCACGGGGCGGCCGCCGGCTCGAACGCGGCCGCGAGGGCCGGCTCGGGCGTGGGCCCGGAGGCCGGCCCCGGCTCGGGCGTGGGCGCCGGGACGACGGCAGCGTCGGACTCGGGCTTGGACACGTGCGATCTCCCCCGGCCCGCGGACGGCGGGCGGCAACTCGGCAGGACGACCCGAGGTGCCCGCGGACGGAGCCCGGTGGCCCGTCGGGTACGGGAACAGGCGCGCGACTCTACCGGATCCGGTGGAACGCCCTCCCACGTTTTCCCGCCGCACGAACGACCCCCGCACCGCACCGCCCGCGCCGGGTCCGGCCACGGCGTCAGCGCCGGGCCAGCACCTCCCCGTGCAGCATCGCGAACCACCCGTCCCCGGCCGCCGCCCACTCCCGCCACCCGGCCGCGATCCGGGCCAGTTCGGCCTCGTCCGCGAACCCCTCGGCCACCGCCGCCCCGGCGATGCCGGAGTCCGTGATCCGCTCGGCCCACAGCCCGCCCCACCACGCGCGCTGCTCGGGCGTCGCGTACGTCCAGGTGCTCGACGTGGCGGTGACCTCGGTGAATCCGGCCTCCCTGGCCCAGGACAGCAGCCGCCGTCCGGCGTTCGGCTCGCCGCCGTTGTGCCGGGCGATCCGCTCGTACAACTCCAGCCAGCGGTCCAGCTCGGGCACCTCCGGGTACCAGGTCATGCTGGCGTAGTCGACGTCCCGGACGGCGACCGCGCCTCCCTCGGCGGTGACCCGGCGCAGCTCCCGCAGCGCCCCCACCGGGTCGGCCACGTGCTGCAGCACCTGATGGGCGTGCACCACGTCGAACTCCCCGTCCGCGTACGACAGCCGGTGCACATCGGCGACCTCGAACACGACGTTGGACAGGCCGCGCCCGGCGACGTACCGGGCGGCCTCCTCCAGCACCTCGGCCGAGGCGTCCGCGGCCACCACCCGGCCGGTCGGGCCGACCAGTTCGGCCAGGTCGGCGGTGATGGTGCCCGGTCCGCAGCCGATGTCCAGCACGGCCTGCCCGGGCCGCAGGTGGTCGCGCAGATAGGCGGCGGAGTTCTCGACCGTCCGGGAGCGGTGCGAGCGCAGCACCGGCTCCTGGTGGCCATGGGTGTAGACGGCGTTCTTCGGTGCGGTCATGGTGATCTCCCCCTCGGGACCAGCGCTTCCTCGACACCTCCGACGCTACTCCTCGTCCCGCATTTCAAGAAGATTCGTCTCACATTGTGGTCGCACTGCCGGCCGCAGGACGTCCCGGCCCGTACCGTGGACGGCGCACCCGACCGAACCGCCCCACCGTGAAGGGCTCGCCACCATGCCCGGCCCCCGCCCCTTCGTCCTGCTGAGCGCCGCCATGTCCCTGGACGGCTTCCTCGACGACGCCTCGCCCGAGCGGCTGCTGCTCTCCGGCCCGGCCGACTTCGACCGGGTGGACGCCGAGCGGGCCGCCGCCGACGCGGTCCTGGTCGGCGGCAACACCCTGCGCGCGGACAACCCGCGCCTGCTGGTCAACGACCCCGCGCGACGGGCCGCCCGGACCGCGGCCGGCCGGCCCGCGTACCCGCTGAAGGTGACCCTCAGCGCGAGCGGCCGGCTGGACCGTGCGCTGCGGTTCTGGCACACCGGCGGCGAGCGGCTCGCCTACACCACGGACGCCGGCGCCGCCGTGCTGCGCCCCGAGCTGGCCGGACTGGCCGAGGTGGTCGCGCTCGGCCCGGCCGTGGAGCTGGGCGCGGTGCTGGACGACCTCGGTGCGCGCGGGGTGCGGCGGCTGATGGTCGAGGGCGGCAGCGGGGTGCACACCCAGTTCCTGGCCCAGGGGCTGGCGGACGAGCTCCAGCTGGTGGTCGCCCCACTGCTGGTCGGGCAGCCGGGCGCGCCCCGGTTCGTCGGCCCGGCGGACTTCCCCGGTGGCCCGGCCCGGCGGATGCGGCTGCTGGAGGCCCGTACGGTGGGCGATGTCGTCCTGCTCAGGTACGCCCCGAAGGAGCCCGCCCCGTGACCGAGCCGCACCCCGTGACCGACGCCGATCTCGCGTTCCTGCGCCGGGCGGTGGAGCTCTCCCGCCGCTGTCCGCCCTCGCGGACGGCGTTCTCGGTCGGCGCGGTGGTGGTCGCCGCCGACGGCACGGTGCTGGCCGAGGGCTTCAGCCGCGAGGTGGACGGCCACGACCACGCCGAGGAGGCGGCCCTCGCCAAGCTCCCGGCCGGCGACCCCCGGCTGCGCGGCGCGACCGTCTACAGCTCGCTGGAGCCCTGCGGGCAGCGGGCCTCCCGCCCGGTGCCGTGCGCCGAACTGCTGATCGCGGCCGGCGTCCCCCGGGTGGTGGTGGCCTGGCGCGAGCCGTCCACCTTCGTCGCCGAGACCCGCGGCGCCGGACTGCTGGAGACGGCCGGCGTCGAGGTGGTCGAGCTGCCGGAGCTGGCCGAGGAGGCCCGCGCGGTCAACGCGCACCTGCTGGGCTGAGGTCGGCGGCGGCATCCGGGGCGATCTTTTGTATCCTTATTGAACAATAGGCTCGCACTTCGCGCGCCCCCTCATCCCCGGACGGAGCCGCCCCGTGCCCACGACCTTCACCCCCCGCGCCCTGCTGCTGGACATGGACGGCACCCTGGTCGACTCGGACGCCGTGGTCGAACGCTGCTGGAGCCGCTGGGCCCGGGAGCACGGCCTCGACCCGGCCGAGGTGCTGCACACGGCCCACGGCCGCCAGGGCCACGCCACCATGGCCGTCCTGCTGCCCGACCGCCCGGCGGAGCTCAACCTCGCGGACAACGAGCGGATGCTCGCCGCGGAGCGGGCCGACACCGAGGGCGTCGTCCCGGTCCCCGGCGCCCCCGCCTTCCTCGCCGCCCTGGCCGGCCACCCGCACGCCCTGGTGACCTCCGCCGACGCCCCGCTCGCCCGGGTCCGGATGGCCGCCGCCGGTCTCGCGCTGCCGCAGGTCCTGATCACCGCCGAGTCCGTGGGCGCGAGCAAGCCCGACCCCGAGGGCTTCCTCAAGGGCGCCGCCGCGCTCGGCTTCGCCCCCACCGACTGCCTCGCCTTCGAGGACTCCGGGGCCGGCATCGCCGCCGCCCGCGCCGCCGGCGTCCCGGTCGTCGGCATCGGGCCCCGCGCGGTCGGCCACCACCCCTCGGCCCACGCCGCCACCCTGGAGTCCGTCACCGTCACCGCGGGCCCGGACGGCACGCTCACCGTCACCGTCGCCTGACCGCGGGGGGCGGGGCCGCGCCACCCGGCAGCGGCCCCGCCCCCGCCCCGACTCAGCGGCGGGCGCGGTCCGCCAGCCAGCCCGCCATCGCCCGCACCCCGACGCCGATCGCCCGCTCGTCCGGCTCGAAGGTCTCGTAGTGCGGGTAGCTCGTCTCGATCCCGGCCCCCGGGGTGCGCACCCCGAGGAAGGTGTACGTGCCCGGGACCCGCTCCAGGAACAGCGCGTAGTCCTCCCCGTTGAACGGGAACGCGGTGCGGTTCACCGTGACCGCGCCGGCGCCGAACTCGCACCGCAGCCGCCGGGCCAGCGCGTTCGCCGCGTCCGCCGGGCAGAGCAGCGCCGGGAACGGGTCCCGCGGGTAGCCGACCACCGCCCCGGGGAACGTCTGCGCCAGCCGGCGGATCTCCTCCCGCACCTCGGCGTCCCGCTCCGGCGGCCAGCACCGGAACTTCGCCTCGACGACCGGCCGCCCCTCGGCGTCCGGGGCCGGCGCCACCCGCGCGCCGGTCACCAGGAACCGGGCCAGCGGCCCGTCCGGCGTCTGCACGTCCCGGACCATGGCCTCCAGGGCCGCGGGATCCTGCGGCAGCGGCACCGTGCCGAGCGCGGTGATCGCGCCCACCAGCCGGGCCGCCGACGCGGCCGCGTCCGGCCCGCCGAACGCGATGTTCACCCAGTCCTGGCCGGGCAGCCCGCTGCCCGGCGTCACGGCGAACCCGCCGACCGGGTAGGGGCCGGTGTGCAGGGCGTGGATCTCCTCGACCCCGGTCCGCTCCAGCCACCCCTGCGCGATCATCGCCCGGGCACCTACCAGGCCCTCCTCCCCCGGCTGGAAGAAGAAGACCACCGTGCCGCTCAACCGCTGCCGCAGCCGGGCCAGCGTCAGCGCGACACCCACCCCGACCGCGGTGTGGATGTCGTGCCCGCAGGCGTGCGCCGCCGGCCGCCCCTTCTTCGGCGGCATGATCCCGTCGCCCGGCACCGCGTCCATGTCCGCCCGGTAGGCCACCGTCCGGCCCGGCCGCGCACCGCGCAGCACCGCGACCACACCGTTCCCGGGCACCGCCGTCCCGTCCGGCAGGGTGGTCCCGCCGACCCCGGTGGCCACCTCCAGCCCCGCCGCCCGCAGCCGCCGCGCGACCTCCCCGGCGGCGTACGTCTCCGCGCCCGTGGTCTGCGGGTTCGCGTGCAGCGCCCGCCGCAGCGCGACCAGCTCGCCGTCCAGCCGCGCCGCCACGGCGTCCACCGCCGCCTGGTCGACGGGGTTCCGCCGCCCCACCGACTCCGCCGAGGCCCCCGCCCCGGACGCCATCACCACGGCCCCCGCCCCGGCCACCCCACCGAGCACCGCCCGCCGACTCGGCCTGTTGCCCGCCACGTTCCCCATCAGTCCCCCACCCGATCCGATCAATGTGACGCCCAGTCAACCAGTCGACCACATGCACCGGTCAAGCCCCGCCAGCCCCATTGACAACACCGGCCCCACGCGGAACGACGCCGCCCGACCCGCTTGCTCAGCGGGCCGGGCGGCATACGGAGACGGGGCCGGATCGGCCGTCCAGCGATCAGTAGTGGTAGCGGGCAGCCAGGACGACGATCTCCCGGTCAGTGACCAGGTAGACGAGGCGGTGCTCGTCATCGATCCGCCGGGACCCGGCCCCGGGCAGGTGGTACTTCAGCGGCTCGGGCTTGCCGATCCCGGCGAACGGGTCGCGCAGGACGTCCTCGATGAGCTTGTTGATCCGGGCGAGCATCTTGCGGTCGCTCTTGAGCCAGGACGTGTAGTCCTCCCAGCCGCCCTCCTCGAAGACCAGCCTCACTCAGCACCCTGCCCGACATCGGCCGAGTCGGGGTCGATGAGCGCGTGCTCGGAGAGCCCGGCGCCACTCAGGGCGTTCTCGTACGCCTTGAGCAGCCGACGCGCGTTCACCGGCGAGCGCAGGAGGTACGAGCCCTCGCGCAGAGCGGCGTAGTCCTCGGCGGAGAGGAGCACGGCATTCCCGTGCCTGGACACGATCTCGATCGCGTCGTGGTCCTCGTTGACCTTCTTGATCAGCGGAAAGAGATCCCTGCGGGCCTCGCTCGCGGTGATGGACACGGCACGTACCCCCTTCAACGAGTGGTACCGAATACGGTACCACTCGGGGGATCGCCGGACGGGTCGACGGGAAGAGGGCCGGACTCCGCGGAGTCCGGCCCTCTTCGATCCACGCACGTGCCAGATCAGACGTTGAAGCGGAACTCCACCACGTCGCCGTCCTGCATGATGTATTCCTTGCCCTCGATGCGGGCCTTGCCCTTGCTGCGGGCCTCGGCGATGGAGCCGCAGGCGACCAGGTCGTCGAAGGAGATGACCTCCGCCTTGATGAAGCCCTTCTGGAAGTCGGTGTGGATCACACCGGCGGCCTCGGGGGCGGTCGCGCCCTTCTTGATGGTCCAGGCCCTGGTCTCCTTGGGGCCTGCGGTGAGGTAGCTCTGCAGGCCGAGGGTCTCGTAGCCGACCCGGCCGAGGGTGGCCATGCCGGTCTCCTCCTGGCCCATGGACTGGAGGAGCTCCAGCGCCTCGTCCTCGTCCATGCCGATCAGCTCGGACTCGATCTTGGCGTTCAGGAAGATCGCCTCGGCGGGGGCGACCAGGGCGCGCTGGGCCTCCTTGAACTCCTCGTCGACCAGCTCGTCCTCGTCGACGTTGAACACGTAGAGGAACGGCTTGGTGGTGAGCAGGTGCAGCTCGCGCACCGAGGAGGCGTCGAAGCCCGCCTCGAAGAGGGTCTTGCCGGTCTCCAGGATCTTCTGGGCGGCCTCGGCGGCGGCCAGCGTGGCGGCCGACTCCTTCTTCAGGCGGGCCTCCTTCTGGAGCCGCGGCAGCACCTTCTCGATCGACTGGAGGTCGGCGAGGATCAGCTCGGTGTTGATGGTCTCGATGTCGTCCTTCGGCGAGACCTTGCCGTCGACGTGCACCACATCGGGGTCGACGAAGGCCCGGATGACCTGACAGATCGCGTCCGACTCACGGATGTTCGCCAGGAACTTGTTGCCCAGGCCCTCACCGACCGAGGCGCCGCGCACGATGCCGGCGATGTCGACGAAGTCGACGGTGGCCGGGAGGATGCGCTGCGAGCCGAAGATCTCGGCGAGCTTGGCCAGCCGCCCGTCCGGGACGCCGACGACGCCGACGTTGGGCTCGATGGTGGCGAACGGGTAGTTGGCCGCCAGCACGTCGTTCTTGGTCAGGGCGTTGAACAGGGTCGACTTGCCGACGTTCGGCAGGCCGACGATTCCGATCGTGAGCGACATGAAGCGCAGTCCCGGGGGCTTGGAGGAGTTGGGCCGGCCCGCTCGCCGGGCCGATCCCCCAGTCTACGGGCAGCGGGTCAGGCGCCCGCCGCCGCCGGCGAGGGCTCCAGGAACTCCAGGCGGTTGCCGAGCCGGTCGCTGGAGTGGAACCTGCGGTGCCCGGGCAGGTTGTCGTCCCAGACCACCTCGTGGCCGTGGGCGGCCAGCCGCTCGGCGAGGGCGTCCAGGTCGCCGATCTGGAAGCCCGGGTGCCCCTTGCGGGACGGCCGGAACTCCGGCACCACCCCGAGGTGCACCTCCACCCCGCCGCCGCGGAACCAGCAGCCGCCGCGCGCGGCCAGCACCGGGGGCTTCACCAGTTCCGTCATGCCGAGCACGCCGTGCCAGAAGGCGCGGCACTCGTCCTCCGCCCCCACCGGGATGTCGAGCTGGACGTGGTGCAGCCGTTCGAAGGTGAATCCGCTGGTCATCCACTCCCCCAGGTGTGATCGGACGTCGGTCACATCAATACTCCGTCCGAAGACACGGAACAAGCCCCGACGGCCCATTACACAGTGTGGCGATGATCGGACCGTACGTTGGGCGGGTGGAGCAGAGCATCCGTACCCAGCCGCCAGGGCCCAGACGCCGACCGCCGAACGGCGCGGCCGGGGCCGCCGTCCCCGGGCCGGGCCGTGCCCCCGGAACCACGGGCGGACCGGCCGTCCGGCCTGCCGGGAAGGCCACTGCCAAGGCCCCCGGGAGGTCGGGCGGCAAGACCTCCGGACGGACCGCGGGGCGGGGCGCCGAGCCCGGTTCCCGACTACGCCCCGTGTCCGGCCCGCCGGTGCTGCGGGCCCGGGTGGTGGGGCGGCTGTACGGGCGGCGGCGCAGCGGCCGGCCGACCCGGCTGACCGCCGTCGGCGCCGGGGTGGCCGCGCTGGCGGCGACGATCACGGTGGCCGGCCTGGACCGGCTGGTCTTCGGCGGGCTGGGGCCGCTGTTCGGCCTCGGCTATCTGCTGGTCTGCTTCCAGCTGGCGGTCCGGGTCCGGTACGCCGACCTGCTGGCCGCGCCGATCAGCGGGCCGATCGCCTTCGCCGCCGCGCTGCTGCTGTTCGGCCCGGTCACCTCCTCCGGGGTGACGGCCCAGGTGGTGGCGCTGGCGACCAACCTGGCCACCCGGGCCGGCTGGCTGTTCTCCGGCACCGGGCTGGCCGCGGCGATCGTGCTGGCCCGGTTCGTGGCCCAGCGCCGGATCCACCGCGCGCGCTGAGGGGAGGCCGCCGGCCACGGCCCCTCCCCTCAGCACACGGGCTGGCCGGCTCAGTCCGAGGCCCGGGCGGCCGCCATGGCCGCGCCGACGATGCCGGCGTCGTTGCGCAGCTCCGCCGGGACGACCCGGGCACCGCGCTCGCGCAGCAGCGGCAGGAACTTCTCGTGCTTGCGGCTCACCCCGCCGCCGATCACGATCAGCTGCGGCGAGAAGAGCATCTCCACCAGGTCCAGGTACTCGTCCACCCGGCCGGCCCACTGCCCCCAGCTCAGCCCGTGCCGCTCCTTGGCGGCCGAGGAGGCCCGCCGTTCGGCGTCCTTGCCGCGCAGCTCCAGGTGGCCCAGCTCGGTGTTGGGCACCAGCGTGCCGTCCACGAGCAGGGCGCTGCCGATGCCGGTGCCGAAGGTCAGCACCAGCACCACGCCCTCTTGCCCCCGGCCGGCGCCGTGGGCGGTCTCGGCGAGCCCGGCCGCGTCGGCGTCGTTGAGCACCACGGCCGGCAGGTCGAGCGCCTCCCGGAACAGGCCGGCCGCGTCCAGGCCGATCCAGCCCTTGTCGACATTGGCGGCGGTCCTGGTGTGCCCGTCGACGACCACGCCGGGGAAGGTCAGGCCCACCGGCCCCTGGTGGTCGAAGTGGCGGACCACCTCGCGGACGGCGGCGACCACCGCCTCCGGCGCGGAGGGCTGCGGGGTGAGGACCTTGTGCCGCTCCTGCGCGAGCACGCCCCGGGCGAGGTCGACGGGGGCACCCTTGATGCCCGATCCGCCGATGTCCACACCGAATACCGCCGTCATCTCGACCGCCCTCCGCCCGAACGTTGTCCACAGGCTGTGCATGACCGTGCCTGGCTGTCCACAACTTACGAGAGCCCGCCGGGCCCCGCACAGCGGAGGGCCCGGCACCCCGTCGGGGTACCGGGCCCTCCCCCCGGACTCGGGCGCGTTACAGCTTGCCCGCGGCCTCGGCGCGCAGGTCGCGGCGGAGCTCCTTGGGCAGCGAGAAGATCAGGTGCTCCTCGGCGGTCTTGACGGTGGAGACCTCGTCGTAGCCGCGCGCGGCCAGCCACTCCAGCACACCCTCGACCAGGATCTCCGGCACCGAGGCGCCGCTGGTCAGGCCGACCGTGGTGACGCCGGTCAGCCACTCCTCGTGGATCTCCTCGGCGAAGTCCACCAGGTGCGCGGCCTTGGCGCCGTACTCCAGGCCGACCTCGACCAGGCGGACGGAGTTGGAGGAGTTCTTGGAGCCGACCACGATCAGCAGGTCCGTCTCCGGGGCCATCTGCTTGACGGCCACCTGGCGGTTCTGGGTGGCGTAGCAGATGTCGTCGCTGGGCGGGCTGACCAGCAGCGGGAAGCGCTGCTTCAGCTCGCCGACGGTGGCCATGGTCTCGTCCACCGACAGGGTGGTCTGGGAGAGCCAGACGACCTTGGACTCGTCGCGGACCTGCACCTTGGCGACGTCCTCGGCGCCGTCGACCAGGTGGATCCGGTCCGGCGCCTCGCCCATGGTGCCGATGACCTCCTCGTGGCCCTCGTGGCCCACCAGCAGGATGTCGTAGCCCTCGTCGGCGAAGCGCACGGCTTCCTTGTGCACCTTGGTCACCAGCGGGCAGGTGGCGTCGACGGTGGCGAGCTTGCCGGCCCGCGCCTCGTCGTGCACCGACGGCGCGACGCCGTGGGCCGAGAAGACCACGATCGAGCCCTCGGGCACCTCCTCCGTCTCGTCGACGAAGATCGCGCCCTTCTTCTCCAGGGTCTGCACCACGTACTTGTTGTGGACGATCTGCTTGCGGACGTAGATGGGCGCCCCGTACTGCTCCAGGGCCTTCTCAACGGCGATCACGGCGCGGTCGACGCCCGCGCAGTAGCCCCGGGGGGCGGCGAGCAGGACACGGCGCTGCGCGGTGTTGGAGGACATGGCTCCATCGTACGGGCGGAGGGGAGCCGCGCCGACGGGAGTCGCGTTCCGGCCGGAACCGGTCCCGGGTGCTCAAATGTGGAAGCTATGAGCGAGCGAGCCGGGCCGGGCGGGCCCGAGGACGGCGGGCCCCGGGGTGAGCTGCGGCGCAGCCTCGGCGTCCGCGATCTGGTGGTCTACGGGCTGCTGTTCATCGCCCCGATGGCGCCGGTCGGCGTGTTCGGGGTGCTCGACGCCAAGAGCCGCGGCGCGGTCGCGGCGGTCTACCTGGTGGCCACCGTGGCGATGGGCTTCACCGCGGTCTCGTACGCGCAGATGGTGCGGGCGGTGCCGCGGACCGGTTCGGTCTACGCCTACGCGCGGGCCGGGCTCGGCGAGGGGGCGGGCTTCCTGGCCGGGTGGATGGCCCTGCTGGACTACCTCCTGATCCCGGCGGTCGCGTACCTGTTCTCCGGGATCGCGCTGCACTCGCTGGTGCCGGACGTGCCGCGCTGGGTGTGGACGGCGCTGGCGGTGCTGGTGACCACCACGCTGAACCTGGCCGGGGTGCGGACGGCGGCGGTGGTGGGCCTGGCGGTGCTGGTGGCGGAGCTCGCGGTGCTGGCGGTGTTCGTGGTCGCGGCCGTCGTGGTGCTGGTGCGGGACGGCGCGCAGCGCGGCTGGGCGACGCCGTTCACGGCGGTCGGCGGCTTCTCCGCGTCCGCCGTGCTCTCGGCGGTCTCGGTGGCGGTGCTGTCCTACCTGGGCTTCGACGCGATCGCCACCTTCGTCGAGGAGGCGGTCGGCGCCTCGGCGGCGGTGGCGCGGGCGGTGCTGTGGTGCCTGGTGGTGTCCGGTCTGCTGTTCGTGGCGCAGACCTGGCTGGCGGCGCTGCTGGAGCCGCTCTCCCCGGAGCAGCTGGCGGCGGACCCGGCGGCACAGGGGTCGGCGTTCTACGACACGGTGGAGGGCTCGGTCGGGCACTGGCTGCACGTGCTGGTCGCGGCGAGCAAGGCGGTCGGCGCGGCCTTCGCCGCCCTGGCCGGGCAGGCGGCGGCCGGGCGGCTGCTCTTCGCGATGGGCCGGGACGGGCGGCTGCCGCGCTTCCTCGGCGCGGTCGACCCCGGCTCGGCGGTGCCGCGCCGGGCGCTGCTGGTGTCGGCGGCGA
Organism: Streptomyces sp. XY431; assembly: GCF_001279805.1. NCBI lineage: Bacteria > Bacillati > Actinomycetota > Actinomycetes > Kitasatosporales > Streptomycetaceae > Streptomyces > Streptomyces sp. XY431. The sequence goes on along the minus strand of NZ_LGDO01000380.1, from coordinate 23,438 downwards.
TCACCCTGGTGGCGGCGGTCTGGGCGGCGGACCGGGACGACGGTCTGGACCGGCTGACCTCGGTGGTGGACATCGGCGCGCTCACCGCCTTCACCCTGCTGCACGCCTCGGTGGTGGGCTGGTACGTGGTGCGGCACGGCTCGCGCGACTGGGCCCGGCACCTGGTGGTGCCGGTGCTGGGCGTGCTGGTGATCGGCGCGGTGGTGGCCGAGGCGGCCGGTTCCGCGCAGGTGGTGGGGCTGGTCTGGCTGGCGGTCGGCCTGCTGGTGGTGGCCGCCCGGAGCGGTTCCGCTGTCGGCGGGCGTCGCTAACCTCGTACGCATGGCCAACCCCAGCTCCCCCGAAGCACCGCTCCCGGTCGGCAAGGTCTCCGCGCTGATCGGCGGCTGGATCGACCGGCTCGGCGCGATCTGGGTGGAGGGACAGATCACCCAGCTCAGCCGGCGGCCGGGGGCGGGCGTGGTGTTCCTGACGCTGCGCGACCCGCAGGCGGACGTCTCGCTGACCGTGACCTGCTTCCGCTCCGTCTTCGACCAGGTCGCGGACGCGGTGCAGGAGGGCTCGCGGGTGATCGTGCACGCGAAGCCGGAGTGGTACGCGGCGCGCGGCCAGCTATCGCTGCGGGCCTCGGAGATCCGGCTGGTCGGTCTGGGCGAGCTGCTGGCCCGGCTGGAGCAGCTGAAGCGGCGGCTGGCCGGCGAGGGCCTGTTCGCGGCGGACCGCAAGAAGCCGCTGCCGTTCCTGCCCCAGTGCGTCGGGCTGGTCACCGGGCGCGGCTCGGCGGCGGAGCGGGACGTCCTGGAGAACGCCCGGCGGCGCTGGCCCGCCGTCCGCTTCGAGATCCGCAACGTCCCGGTGCAGGGCGTCAGCGCGGTGGAGCGGGTGAGCGAGGCCGTCCGGGAGCTGGACGAGCACCCCGAGGTGGACGTGATCGTGGTGGCCCGGGGCGGCGGCAGCGTCGAGGACCTGCTGCCGTTCTCGGACGAGGGCCTGGTCCGGCTGGTCGCGGCCGCGCGGACGCCGGTGGTGAGCGCGATCGGCCACGAGCCGGACCAGCCGCTGCTGGACTTCGTCGCCGACCTGCGCGCCTCCACGCCCACCGATGCCGCCAAACGGGTGGTTCCGGACGTCGGGGAGGAGCTGGCCAAGGTCCGGCAGCTGCGGGACCGGGCGCGGCGGCACGTACTCGCCCGGGTGGAGCGGGAACAGCACGGGCTGGACGGGGTGCGCAGCCGGCCGGTGCTGGCCGCGCCGCAGCGGATGCTGGACGGGCGGGGCCAAGAGGTGGCCGGGCTGCTGGAGCGGTCCCGGCGCACCCTGAACCACCGGCTGGAGCACGCGCAGAGCGATCTCGGGCACACCCTGGCCCGGGTGGTCGCGCTCTCCCCGGCGGCCACCCTGGAGCGCGGGTACGCGGTGCTGCAGCGGCGGGACGGCACGGTGGTGACCGATCCGGCGCAGGTTGCGGCGGGCGAGGGGCTGCACGCCCGGGTGGCGGGCGGCGGCTTCGACGTCACCGCGGACGGCGGCGGCGCGGCGAACGGCGGCGGGACGAACGGCGGCGGGACGGCAGAGGGCCGGTAGCGGCGGCTGGGCACGCTGTCGGTCCGGCCCCCTACGCTGGCTCCCATGGCAGACGAGGAGCAGAGCACGGCGGCAGCCGCCGTGGAGGCGCCGACCGCGGACGACGCGCTGGGGTACGAGCACGCGCGGGACGCGCTGCTGGAGGTGGTCCGGCAGCTGGAGAACGGCGGCACCTCGCTGGAGGAGTCGCTGGCGCTGTGGGAGCGCGGCGAGCAGCTGGCGAAGGTCTGCCAGCGCTGGCTGGACGGTGCGCGGGCCCGGCTGGACGCCGCGCTGGCCGCTGAGGAGGACGCTCCGCCGCAGGGGTGACGCAGGTCACGTGCGGCGCGGGGAACAGTTGAATGTTCACCCATGTTGGGACCGTCTGACCGGCTGCGGCCGGTCACCGCAACAAAGACGACCCCCCAGCTTCTTCCTCCCCCGAGGTGCACTGACATGACCACCGACGCCCTGGTTCTCGACACCGCCGCCCAGGACCTGCTGTTCCGCGAGGCCCGCACGGCCAACACCTTCACCGACGAGCCGGTCTCCGACGAGCAGATCCAGGCCATCTACGAGCTGGTCAAGTTCGGCCCGACGGCGATGAACCAGCAGCCGCTGCGGGTCGTCCTGGTGCGCTCGGCCGAGGGCCGCGAGCGCCTGGTCCAGCACCTCGGCGAGGGCAACAAGGCCAAGACCGCCGCCGCCCCGCTGACCGCGATCCTCGCCGTGGACAACGAGTTCCACGAGGAGCTGCCGACCGTCTTCCCGCACTTCCCGGCCGCCAAGAGCTACTTCACCGAGCGCCCGGTCCGCGAGGCCTCGGCCGCGATGAACGGCGCCCTGCAGGCCGGCTACTTCATCATCGGTGTGCGCGCCGCCGGCCTGGCCGCCGGCCCGATGACCGGCTACGACGCCGAGGGCATCAACAAGGAGTTCTTCACCGACGGCGAGCACTCGGTGCTGGCCGTGGTGAACATCGGCAAGCCGGGCGAGAACGCCTGGTACCCGCGCTCGCCGCGACTGGCCTACGACGAGGTCGTCACCACCGTCTGAGCCACCACCGTCCTGGCCCGGGCCCCCCCGGGGTCCGGGCCAGGACAGCGCGAGGGCCCCGCACGCACCGCGTGCGGGGCCCTTCCGCGTCCCTGCCGGCCGCTGCCGGAGCGGAGATCTCCGCTCCGGGGGCGGGAACCGGACTACTTCAGCGCCCGCGCCAGCTCCGCCAGCTCCTCGTAGGAGGCCGTGCCGGTCAGCACGGTGGTGGCGCCGCCGGTCTGCACCGTGATCGCCCGCGCCTTCGGTCCCTGCACCCGCTCCCAGGCCTGCCCGGCGATGTCCTCGGTGCCGTCCGGCTTGCCGCCGGCCACCGTCGCCTTGAGCACGTCGTCACGCGCGATATCGCTCTGCTCCACGGCCGCGTACTGGCCCGAGGGGGTGACGAAGCCCAGGTGCCAGGCGTTGCCCTTGCCGTTGTTGGTCGCCGCCGCGTTGTACGTCACCGAGGTGGCCCGCCACTTCGCCGACAGGCCGTCCGGGACGAGCAGCGGGTACGGCGCGGCGCGCTTGGCGGTGGCCGCGGCCACCCTGTAGTCGACCGGGCGCACCCCGTCGCCGTCCGCGTCGTGCGGCAGGAACAGGTACCCGACCCAGACCACGACGCCGACGGCCAGCATCGACAGGACCATGTCCCGTACGGTCTGCCGGCCCCTCATGCCCTTGCTCTCTCCAGCCACCCCCACATGGTGACTCATGCTGACGCGGTCGCCCGCACCCGGGGTGCCGCGTCGGGGTGCCACGTCGGGGCGCCGAGAGCAAAAGCCGCCCCCGTCGGGCCGTGGAGGGACCCGCGCCACAGACAGTCATGTCGTGGGCAGATACGATCGCAACACCCTCACCACGGCGTTCGACCAGGCAGTAGTCGGGCGCTCACTGGCCGTCGCGTACAGAGAGGTAACGACGATGACCACGCAGTACCCGCACCATCTCCCCAGCTCCCTCGAGGTCGCGCCCGAGGCTCCCGACCGGAACCTCGCGCTCGAACTCGTCCGGGTCACCGAGGCCGCGGCGCTCGCCGCCGGCCGCTGGGTCGGCCGTGGCGACAAGAACGGCGCCGACGGCGCCGCAGTCCGCGCCATGCGCACCCTCGTCTCCACCGTCTCGATGAACGGCGTCGTCGTCATCGGCGAGGGGGAGAAGGACGAAGCTCCGATGCTCTACAACGGCGAACGGGTCGGCGACGGCACCGGCGCCGAGTGCGATGTCGCGGTGGACCCCGTCGACGGCACCACCCTCACGGCCAAGGGCATGAACAACGCGGTCGCCGTCCTGGCCGTCGCCGACCGCGGCACCATGTTCGACCCGAGCGCCGTGTTCTACATGGACAAGCTGGTCACCGGGCCGGAGGCCGCCGACTTCGTCGACATCACCGCCCCGCCGGCCGTCAACATCCGCCGGGTCGCCAAGGCCAAGGGCATCGCCGTCGAGGACGTCACCGTCGTCGTCCTGGACCGCCCGCGCCACGAGGGCCTGATCCGGGACATCCGCGAGGCCGGCGCCCGGATCAAGTACATCTCCGACGGCGATGTCGCCGGCGCCATCATGGCCGCCCGCGAGGGCACCGGCGTCGACCTGCTCATGGGCATCGGCGGCACCCCCGAGGGCATCATCGCCGCCTGCGCGATGAAGTGCATGGGCGGCGTGATCCAGGGCCGGCTCTGGCCCAAGGACGACGCCGAGCGGCAGAAGGCCATCGACGCCGGGCACGACCTCGACCGGGTGCTCAGCACCGACGACCTGGTCAGCGGCGAGAACGTGTTCTTCGTCGCCACCGGCATCACCGACGGCGAGCTGCTGCGCGGTGTGCACTACCGCCAGGAGACCGCCACCACCAGCTCGCTGGTCATGCGCTCCAAGAGCGGCACCATCCGCGAGGTCCACGCCACCCACCGGCTGTCCAAGCTGCGGGCCTACAGCGCGATCGACTTCGACCGCGCCAACTGAACGACCCCGCGTCCGGGCCGCCCACCGGCGGCCCGGACCGCGGCAGAGCCACGACGAACCCGCGGCCTCGGCGAAATCCCCCTTCGCCGAGGCCGCGGGCATGTGCGGACGCCCGCCGGGTGTGTGCCGGGGCCCGCCGGGCGGGTGCCGACGCCCCCGGCCCGGCGCCGGGGATCACCCCGCGATCCGGCCCCTCGCCCCCGGCACCCGGACCGGCTCGCACAGCTCGACGTCCCGCCGGCGGCGCCGCGCCAGCACCACCCGGCGCTCGGCCGCCGTCAGCCCGCCCCAGACCCCGTAGGGCTCCGGCTGCGCCAGCGCGTGCTCCCGGCAGGCCAGCAGCACCGGGCAGCGGGCACACACCTGCTTCGCCTGCTCCTCGCGCGACAGCCGGGCCGCGGTCGGCTCCTTGGACGGTGCGAAGAACAGGCCCACCTCGTCCCGCCGGCAGGCCGCGGCGGTGTGCCACGGACTGTCCTCGCCCGCCGGCTGCGCCGGGGGCCGCTCCAGGAGCTGCGCCGCGACCACCGGCGAGGCTGCGGCGGACGGCCGCGCGACCGGCGACGGGGCGGCCGGCGACGGGGCGGCGGACGAGGTGGTGCGGGACTCGATCGGATGCAGCACGGCCGTACTCCTGACGAGGCTCTCGGACACGGGGAAGCTCGCTCCCCTGCCCGGCTGCGGGGTCCCCGTTCACACCCGGGCCGGCCTCAGGCCGCCTCCGGTACGCAGCCGTACAAGAAGCGATGTGCCAGAGGAACTACCCCACGGCGCCGGGATTCATGCACACTGCACGCAACCGACTACAGCGTGCACCCGACACAACGACGAGTGCCCGGCCGGGAGTTGTCCCCGACCGGGCACCGGACCTGCCGCCGAGCGGCGGAGTCCGTCGTTCCGAATCTGTCGCGGCGGCCCGCCGGACCGTTCCGTCCGACCACCGGGCCCGCGGGCTCAGTCGGCGCCGAGCTGCTTGCGCACCCACTCCTTGAGCTTCTTGCCCCGGCGCGGCTTGGCCTCGCAACCGCCGAACACCGCGGTGCCCTTGACCCGCACCACCGGCGCGTACGGGTCCGCCGCGGTCTGCTCCTTGACGTCGAAACCGCCGAAGATGCCGACGCCGCCGCCGTGCAGGCTGACGTTCTCCGGCACCTTGATCTCCACCCCGCCGAAGATCGCCACCACGTCGATCACCACCTCGGGCGACTCGAACACGGCGTCCGTCAGGTCGATCTCGACCCCGCCGAAGATCGCCACCGCCCGCAGGTTGGACCCCACCCGCCACCGGCCCTTGCGGGACGAGCCGCCGAAGACGGCCAGCATGGTCGGCGCCTCGTTGCGGGCCGGCAGCCGCACCGGGCCGTCCGGACGCGGGGCCGCCGCCGGATCACCCAACGGCGACTTCTCGAAGGAGATCCCTCGGTGCACCGGAAGGTCCCGGGTCAGCGGCACGAGGTCGCCCAGGGTCTTGGCCGCGTACGCCGCCTCGATCCGCTCGGCATGCTCCTCGACGTCCAACCGCCCCTCGGCGTAGGCGTCGCGCAGCAGCTCCGCCACCCGTTCGCGGTCGGCGTCCGAGGCCCGGATCTCGGCTTCCGCCACCGGGGCGTGCGCGGGTCGGGCGGGCGGCGTCGCCCCGGGCTTGGTCATCGGTACGGCCCCCCGGCCCTGATCGTCCATCCGCTGCTCCAGCGGCTCCTGCGGGTCCTTCGACGGCGAGTTCTCCACGGGCCCAGCCTAGTCAACCGGGCAAGCCCCTTCCCCACCGGCGGGTGACCCCGGTCACGCAGGCTGACCTTCCCGCGTACGCGATTCCCGCGCGTCCTACCCTTGAGGGTGCTTTCGCCCTCCAGGGTGCTTCGCCGACGCAGCCGGAACACTGGCAACACTGGACATCTAAGGACCGCCCCCATGGCTCCCACGCCGGACTTCGAGTACAGCGACCTTCTCCCCCTGGGCGCTGACCCGACCCCCTACCGCAAGCTCACCTCCGAGGGTGTCTCCACCTTCGAGGCCGGCGGCCGGACCTTCCTCCAGGTCGAGCCCGAGGCCCTGCGGCTGCTCACCGCCGAGGCGATGCACGACATCTCGCACTACCTGCGCCCGGCCCACCTCGCCCAGCTGCGCCGCATCCTGGACGACCCCGAGGCCAGCCCCAACGACCGCTTCGTCGCGCTGGACCTGCTGAAGAACGTCAACATCTCGGCCGGCGGCATCCTGCCGATGTGCCAGGACACCGGCACCGCGATCGTCATGGGCAAGCGCGGCCAGAACGTACTGACGGCCGGCGGCGACGAGGCCGCCGTCGCCCGCGGCGTCTACGACGCGTACACCGAGCTCAACCTGCGCTACTCCCAGATGGCCCCGGTGACCATGTGGGACGAGAAGAACACCGGCAACAACCTGCCGGCCCAGATCGAGCTGTACGCCACCGACGGCGACGCCTACAAGTTCCTCTTCATGGCCAAGGGCGGCGGCTCGGCCAACAAGTCGTACCTGTACCAGGAGACCAAGGCCATCCTGAACGAGGCCAGCATGCTCTCGTTCCTGGAGCAGAAGATCCGCTCGCTGGGCACCGCCGCCTGCCCGCCGTACCACCTGGCCATCGTGATCGGCGGCACCAGCGCCGAGTTCGCGCTGAAGACCGCCAAGTACGCGTCCGCGCACTACCTGGACCAGCTGCCGACCTCCGGCGACGCGAAGACCGGCCACGGCTTCCGGGACCTGGAGCTGGAGGCCAAGGTCACCGAGCTGACCCAGAAGATCGGCATCGGCGCCCAGTTCGGCGGCAAGTACTTCTGCCACGACGTGCGCGTGGTCCGCCTGCCCCGCCACGGCGCCTCGCTGCCCGTCGCGATGGCCGTCTCCTGCTCCGCCGACCGCCAGGCCCTGGGCAAGATCACCGCCGAGGGCGTCTTCCTGGAGCAGCTGGAGACCGACCCGGCGAAGTACCTGCCGGACACCACCGACGAGCACCTCGACGACGACGTGGTGCGGATCGACCTCGACCAGCCGATGTCCGCGATCCGCGCCGAGCTCTCCAAGTACCCGGTGAAGACCCGGCTCTCGCTCACCGGCACCCTGGTCGTCGCGCGCGACATCGCGCACGCCAAGATCAAGGAGCGCCTGGACGCGGGCGAGGGCATGCCCAAGTACCTCCAGGACCACCCGGTCTACTACGCCGGCCCGGCCAAGACCCCCGAGGGCTTCGCCTCCGGCTCCTTCGGCCCCACCACGGCCGGCCGGATGGACTCCTACGTCGACCAGTTCCAGGCCGCCGGCGGCTCCATGGTCATGCTCGCCAAGGGCAACCGCTCCAAGCAGGTCACCGACGCCTGCGCCGCGCACGGCGGCTTCTACCTCGGCTCCATCGGCGGCCCGGCGGCCCGCCTCGCCCAGGACTGCATCAAGAAGGTCGAGGTCCTGGAGTACGCCGAGCTGGGCATGGAGGCCGTCTGGCGCATCGAGGTCGAGGACTTCCCGGCCTTCATCGTGGTGGACGACAAGGGCAACGACTTCTTCCGCGAGACCACCGAGGGGCCGCTGATCACCAGCCTGCGGGTCCGCTCCAAGGAGTAGCGCCCACCGCTCGCAACCCGCCGCCCCGACCGCCGCCCGCGTCCGGGGCGGTGGCGCGTCCGCAGCTGGAACCGCGTCAGGCATCAGGCGTCAGGCCTCAGGCGTCAGGCGTCGAAGTCGTACTCCAGGACGTAGGAGGCCGCGTCCAGGATCATCTCGTTCAGCTCGACGACCTGGCCCTCGTCGGCGAAGGCGGTCCGGCAGATGAGGATCACCGGGGTGCCGGCCGAGAGTTCCAGCCGGACGGTCTCCTCGGCGGCCGGCATCCGGGAGCGGACCTCCTCGCGGAAGTGCACCGGCTTGGCGCCTATCTCGGCCAGCCGCGCGTAGGTGCCGCCCGGGCCGGTGTCCTCACGGGTGATGGCGGTACCGGCCACGAGTCCGGCCGGCAGGTAGGAGGTCGACAGCAGCACCGGCTTGCCGTCCAGGACGAAGCGCCGGTGCCGCACGCACATCGGCTCGCCCGGGTCGACGCCGAGCACCCTGGCCACGTGCTCCGGCGCGCCCTGCTCGGTGACCGACACCTGGTCGACGACCAGGGTGCGGTTGTCGATGTCGGCCGACCATATCGACCGGCCCGAGCCCCACTGGCCCTGGGCGAGCCGCTGGATCCCGCGCCGGCGCAGCGGCCGGAAGTCCCGGACGAAGACGCCCGCACCGCGGCGGGCCTCGGCGATGCCCTCGCTCTGCAGCACGCCGAGTGCCTGACGGGCGGTCATCCTGGCCACGCCGTAGACGTCCATGAGGTCGTTCTCGCCGGGCAGCCGGTCGCCCGCCCGGTACTCGCCGGCGTCGATGGCCGCCCTCAGCGTGTCGGCGATCCGTTGGTACTTGGGCTGCTTCTCGCCGCTGCTGCTGCCGACCATCGCCTTCTCCCTCGTCCCTCTCGGAAATCGTAGGCGCGCCCGCGGCCGCCGGTAAGCCGATAGGACCGGCTGGACCGTTGACATCTCTAGAGATATTAGCTTCTCTAGAGATGCTGGGTAGTCGCCGAGCAGAGCCGAACCAAAAAGCCAAGCCACGACAGCGACCAGGGCCGGCCACCACCGTCGCCGCGCCCGCACCGGAGCAGCAAGGAGCAGCGCGGTGAGCATCCGAAAGCGCGCCGCCGCGGCCTACCGGCCGCGCGTGGGGGAATCCGTCCTCGACACCAGGACCGGGCGGACCGGCATCTACATGGACACCATCGGCGGGGAGCACTACCTCCGCCCGCCCGAGGGCGGTTGCGAGTGGACCGCCCGCCCCGAACACGTCACCCCGGCCGGGCCGGCCGACGGCGGGAGCACCGGCGCCGCCGACGCCGACCCGGCCGACCCCACCAGACCCGCCGGCCGCGCCGACCCGGCACCGACCGCCCCCGCCCACGCGGCCTGACCCCTCACCCGGCGGGGCAACCCCGACAGCGAATTCCGGCCACCGGGTACGCGCGCGGGCCGCTCGCCGCCACGGCGGCCGGCCCGTGGGGAGGATCGCGGGAGGATCACGCGGACATGTGCCGGAGGCAATTGCCGACATTCTCGGCAAAGGCTCCGGCGACCGCGACCGTACAACTCGTGAACGCGACAACAGTGAGATCAACTCGTATACACATGGGCGATTTCCGCCGATATCAGTGCCGAATTGGCGCCGCGAATCCCACCCGCGAAGTGAAGGGCCGCCGGCGGCCCGACGCGCGAACGCCCCGCACCGCCGGTGGCGGGATGCGGGGCGCTCGGGTGGCGTGTGGGACTACGGGTGACCGGCAATGATTCCGGCAGAGGCGCCGGTGGCGGTCACGAGGTAGCCGGTGGTCACCACGATCGTCGAGACGGCGACGACCGCGAGGCGACGGAAGTGCTTCACGGATGTTCCCCCCGGAACTGCTGATCGACGCGCTTACGGGTGCGCGGCGATGATGCCCTGCGGCTCGCGCTTCTGGCCGGGCTCGGCACCGTCGGCCTTCTCGGACTCCACGATGTACTGGCCTTCGTCGCCGAACTCGTCGTCCAGCAGGTCGGCCTTGTGGTCGGCGGTGGGCTCGGCGTACTCGGCCGGGTTCGAGGTCGCCGCGATCGCGCCCTCGACGGCCTGGCCGGCGACGGCCTCGGCGGCCGGCTCGGTCGACACGGGGGTCGCGCTCTCGTTGTTGGCCATGGGCGGGCCGCCTTTCGGTCATCAAATGTCGTGTGCCCCACCGGCTCGGCGCGGGCACGGAGTCAGTATCGTAGGGTTGATTAAATGTCCGATAAACATCGTGCGGCTGACCGTGCCGTCCGGCAGAGTCGGCCCCCCGCCTAAGCTGAAGCCACCACAACGGCGGAACCGCCGAGCGCCCTACCGGGAAATCGACACCAGGCCATCGGGGGACTACATGGAGTTTCGGGAGACGCCGCCTGCTCCGGCGCTGCGCTTCCAGGTACTCGGTCCGGTCCAGGCCTGGCTCGACGGCAGGCAACTCGCCCTCGGCTCCCCGCAGCAGCAGGCCGTCCTGACCATGCTCCTGCTCCACGCCGGACGCCCGGTCACCACCCAGGACCTCGTCGACGGACTCTGGGGCGACCGGCCGCCCACCCAGGCCGTCGCGGCACTGCGCACCTATGTCTCCCGGCTGCGCACGGTCATCGAGCCCCGCCGCGAGGTGCGCCGACCCGCCGAGTTCCTGGTCTCGGTCGCCGACGGCTACGCCCTGCACATCCCGGCCGAAGCCCTCGACGTCATCGTCTTCGAGAACCTCGCCGTCGAGGCCGCGACCGCCCGCGGCGCCGGGGACCTGGACAACGCCCACCACCTGCTGGTCCGCTCGCTGGCACTGTTCGCCGGCCGACCGCTCACCGGCATCCCCGGGCCGTACGCGGACTCCCAGCGACAGCGGCTCGCCGAGCGCCAGGTGTCGGTGGCCGAGGAACGCTGCGCGGTCGCGCTCGACATCGGCCTGCACGCCGAGGTGGTCGGCGAGCTGAACGCGCTCACCGCCGAACACCCGCTGCGCGAGCGGCTGCGCGAACTGCTGATGCTCGCGCTGTACCGCTGCGGCCGGCAGGCGGAGGCGCTCGGCGTCTACACCGACACCCGGAAGCTGCTGATCGACGAACTGGGCGTCGAGCCGGGCACCGGCCTCTCCGCGATGCACTCCCGGATCCTCGCCGCGGACCCGGCGCTGGTGCTCCCGGCAGTCCCCGCGCCGACGCTCACCGCCCGGGAGGAGAACCCGGCGCCCCCGCCGGCCCCGGCCCAACTTCCGGCCGACGTGTCCGACTTCAGCGGCCGGGCGGAGATGGTGGCAGACCTCTCGGCCGTCCTGATGAGCGCCACCGGCCAGGCCGTGGTGGTCACTTCGCTGGCCGGCATCGGCGGCGTCGGCAAGACGACCCTCGCCGTGCACGTCGCCCATCGGGTCCGTACTGAGTTCCCGGACGGGCAGCTCTACGTCGACCTCCGCGGCGCGGGCGCCTCACCGGCCGATCCCGCCATGGTGCTCGGCGACTTCCTGCACGCGCTCGGCGTCACCGAGAACCCCGACTCGCTGGAGCAGCGCGCCGCCCTCTACCGGTCGCTGCTCGCCAGCCGACGGATGCTGATCCTGCTCGACAACGCCCAGGACGCCGAGCAGATCCGCCCGCTGATCCCCGGGGTCTCCAGCTGCGCGGTGCTCGCCACCAGCCGCTCCCGGCTGGCCGGCATCCCCGGCGCGCACCTGGTGGACGTCGAGGAGCTGACCTCGGAGGAGGCACTGGCGCTCTTCTCCACGATCGTCGGCGAGCAGCGGGTCGCCGCCGAGCCCGAAGCCGCCATGGCCGTGGTGACCGCCTGCGGCTTCCTGCCGCTGGCGGTCCGCATCGCCGCCGCCCGGCTCGCCAGCCGCCCCCGGTGGAGCGTCTCGGACCTGGCCCGTCGGTTAGCCGATCAACGGCGGCGCCTGGACGAGCTCCAGCTCGGCAATCTCGCCGTGGAGACCACCATCGGGCTCGGGTACGGACAGCTGTCCCCCACCGAGGCCCGGGCCTTTCGCCTGCTCGCGCTGATCGACTCGCCCGACTTCCCACTGGCCGCGGCCGCCGCGCTGCTGGGCACCGACGAGCGGACGGCCGAGGATGTCGCCGAGGCGCTCGTCGAGGCGAACATGCTGGAGTGCTTCACTCCGGGTCGCTACCGGTACCACGACCTGCTGCGGCTCTACGCCCAGCGCCAGAACGAACGGGTCGGCGACACGGAGCAGCAGCACTCCGCGGTGCGGCGACTGCTGAACCTGCTGCTGCCCACCATGTACAACGCCGCCCGGGCGATCGAACCCGACGACCAACTGCCCGAGCCGCTGAGTCCGCCGGACGGCCCCGGAATGCCCCTGCCGACGAGCGACGCAGCCCGGGAGTGGCTCCGGTCCGAGAACGCCGTCCTGCTCAGCTCGGTGGAGACCGCAGTCTGCGGTCCGAGCGAGCTGCGACGGCCCGCAGTGGACCTGTTGATCCTGCTGTACAGCCTCGGCGCCGACCCCACCCAGGGCCCCCGGGTCCGCTCGATCCTGGAAGTGGCGGACCGCAATGCCCAGGTGACCGACGACACCGCCGGACTCGCGCGGGTGCATTTCGCGATCGGTACCCTGCAGTCCGTCACCAACGACTTCCAGGGCGCCGAGCGCTCCCTCCGACGGAGCCTGGAGTTCCAGACGAGCGGCGACATGACGGTCCTTCGCTCCGCCGCCACCAACACCCTCGGCATCATCCTCAGCATCGGCAACCGCCCCGCCGAGGCCCTCCCGTTCTTCGAACAGGCACTCGCGATCAGCCGGGTGGTCGGCGCGCCGATCGGCGAGGCCAGGCTCATCAGCAACATCGCCCGCGTCCAGCAACGACTGGGGATGACCGAGGTCGCCGTCAGCTCCGCCAGTGAGGCGGTGGCGGCCGCGCGGGCGTCCAAGAACGGGCCGTGCCTGGCCGACACGCTCTACCAGCTCGGCGTCGTCCTCGCTTCCGGCGAGGCGGTCGACCATCTGCGGGAAGCACACAAGCTGTACCAGGCCCAGCAGAACCCGCTCTGGGAGGGCTACACCCTCGCCCGGCTCTCCTCCTCGCTGCTCGCCGCCGGCCAGCAGGCCGAGGCGGCGGAGACGGCCGAGGAGTCACTGGCGATCGGTCTGGAGATGGACTCCGCCTACTGCCAGGGCCTGGCGAACGCCGCACTGGGCGAGGCGTTGCTCGGCCTCGCCCAGCCGGCACGCGGACTGGCGTGCCTGCGCGAGGCGCACGCCGTCTTCACGCGGCTCGGTGTGCCCGAGGCCTCCCCCGTGGCGGACCTCATCTCCCAGCAGCACACCGAGCCCTTCCCTCCCCCCGCGCCGTAGGACCCCGTTCCCCCGTACTTCCCCCCTGGGGTCCTCCCCCGTGAGCGTTCGGTGCTCCCGCAGCCCCCCGGCTGCGGGAGCACCTTCAACGCTTCCCCGGCGCTGGACTCCACTGTGCACCGCGCCGATTGACGTTCGATAAACGTCGGACCGTCAGCCTGCGGATCGACAGAACCGCAGGTCAGCGGGGTCGAAGCCGCTCGCCGTACGGCGTGCGCGCCCCGGACGCACCCCCTCCGCCCACGCCCCGTGCTTCCGGGGAGGGGGGTGCCGTCGGCCAACCGCCACGAGTTGGCCGAAAACGGACCCCATGGCGGAGTGATCACGCATATTCTCGGATTCCAGTACACACACAAGTGCACTTCTCCGGTGGAGCATCCGGCAAAAGGCAGCGCGGCGGCGCTCCCGCAGTGCAGAGTGTCCCTGTGCAAAGAGTCTGTGCAAAGTGTCAGAGTGCAGTCAGCGTGGCAATGCAGTCAGTGTGACGCGGGGAGCGTGACGTACCGCCACCGGCAGCGGGCCGGCGGGGCAGCGCGAGCGCCGGGAGGAGACGGCGGTCCTGCCTCGCGCCTCGCCCAGCCGACCGGAGGCCCGGCCGAAAGGTGCCTCTCAATCGTGACGACCGGACAGATATCGGATCCGTTCCCCATCGACGAGGACGCGGGCGGCGGTCCCGACGTCCTGAGCCGCCGGGCCGCGCGCGCCCTTCAGGCGGTCGCCTTCGACACGATCGGCACCGGATACGCGGAGGCGTTCCCCTCCAAACACGGCCAGCTGGCCTGCGGGCGCCGGCTGCTGGCCCGGCTGGAGCCGGGCGCCGCGGTCCTGGACGTCGGCTGCGGCAGCGGCGAACCCACCGTCCGCCAGCTGGTCGCGGCCGGGATGCGGGTCACCGCCGTCGACCTGTCGGACGTCATGCTGACCCTGGCCCGGGAGGCCCACCACCCCGGCCCGCACCCGCCGGCCCTGCACCGCATCGACATGTACGACCTCGCGACCGAACGCGCCGACTCGGCCTGGAACCTGCCGGAGCTCGGGCCCGCCGGGCGGGGCACCTTCGACGCCGTCACCGCCTTCTTCTCGCTGATCCTCCTCCCCCAGGACGAGATCCCGACCGTGCTGGCCCGGCTGCGCGCCCTGCTGCGGCCCGGCGGACTGCTGGCGCTGGGTATGGTCGAGGCGGACCTGGACCACGTTCCGCTGCCCTTCCTCGGGCGGGAGCTGCGGATCAGCGGGTACCTGCGGGAGGATCTCGAACGGGTCCTGCTGGACGCCGGGTTCGTGATCGAGGAGCAGGAGGGGCGTCCGTACGCGCCGGCCAGCACCACGCTTCCGCCGGAGGAGCAGCTCTTCCTCCGCTGTCGGCGGGTCGGCTGACGGCCGGTCGACACCCGCCGGACCCCGGCGGCGCCGGCGGACCGGAGCACGACCGCACACCCCAGAGCAGCAACAGGCCCCCGACCGTACCGATCCCAGGACAGGCACCCGTGCGCGACCAGCTCAAACCCGAGGCCGGACAGCCGCCTGCCCTGCCCATCCCGCGCCGACCGCCGTCACCCCCGCCACCGCCGGACCCGGCCGGGTCCCAGCAGCCGCCGGAGCAGCAGGCCCAGCAGCCCCGGCCGCCGGACCGGGTCGCCGAGCGCCTCGCCTACCTCGACTCCGCGACCCGGCGGATCAACAGCGCGCTCGACCTGGCCGCCACCCTGCGCAACGTCGGCCGGGTACTGGTCCCCGCCCTGGCCGACGCCGCCGTCGTCCATCTGCGCGACCCGCTGCCCAACGTCGAACGCGAGCCCGGCTTCCCCGAGCAACTGCGGATCCACCACAGCCAGGGCACCCGGCTGGGCCGGCGCGGCCGCCCGGCCGGCGACGACCAGCGCGACCGCTACGGGGACCGCTACGGCAGCCGGTACGGCGCGCGTTCCACCGCCGACCCCGGCCCGGCCACCCCGGTCACCCGCGGCGGCGCGCTCGCCCACACCCTGCTCAGCCGGCGCCCCGCCGAACCGGTCGTGCTCGGCTCCGCCGAGGACAGCGGCAGCGCCCGCACCACCGAGCTGCTGCGCGAGCTGTACGGCCCCCGGGGCCTGGCCAGGCTCAGCCCGGGCACCTCGGTGCTCGCCCTGCCGCTGCGCGGCCGCAAGGCCGTGCTCGGACTGCTGGTGCTGATCCGGCGCCCGGAGGAGAAGAGCGGCCGGCCCGGCTTCGACGCCACCGACACCGCGACCGCCACCCACCTCGCCACCCAGGCCGGGCTGGCCGTAGACACCGCACTGCGGTACGCCCGCGAGTGGGAGATAGCCAACGAGCTCCAGCGCAGCATGCTGCCGCTGCGCCTGCCCCAGCCGCACGGCGTCCGGCTCGCCCAGCGCTACCTGCCCGGGGAGCGCGGCGCCCAGGTCGGCGGCGACTGGTACGACGCGGTGCCGCTGCCCGGCAACCGGGTGGCGCTGATCGTCGGCGACGTGATGGGCCACTCGCTCACCTCGGCCGCCATCATGGGCCAGCTGCGCACCAGCGCGCAGACCCTGGCCGCCCTCGACCTGCCACCGCACGAGGTGCTCTACCACCTGGACGAGCAGGCCCAGCGGCTGGGCCGCGAACAGCACCTGGCGACCTGCGTCTACGCCGTCTACGACCCGATCGCCAACCGGGTGGTGCTCGCCAACGCCGGGCACGTGCCGCCGGTGCTCGTCCAACCGGACGGCACGGCCGAGCTGCTCGACCTGGAGGCGGGGGCGCCGATCGGCGTCGGCGGGGTGGACTTCTCCTCCGTCGAACTGCCCGCGCCGCCGGGATCGGCCCTGCTGCTGTTCACCGACGGTCTGGTGGAGACCCGCAGCCGGCCGCTCAGCGACGGTCTCGAACTGCTCCGCGCCCGGCTCTCGGGCACCCTGCGGCACGCGCCCGAGCACCTCTGCCAGGAGGCGCTGCGGATCCTGCCGCCGGGGGACCGGGGTGACGACATCGCCCTGCTGGCCGCCTGCTTCGACGGCATCCCGGCCGGGGACGTCGCGCACTGGTACCTCCAGCCGCGCAACGAGACACCGGGGCGGGCCCGTCGGCTGGCCGCGCACACCCTGCGCCGCTGGGGGCTGGAGGAACTCACCGAGGCGACCGAGCTGATGGTCAGCGAGCTGGTCACCAACGCCGTCCAGCACGCCACCCGCCCGGTGACGCTGAGCCTGGTCCGCACCACCCGGCTGCGCTGCGAGGTCGGGGACGACAGCCCGCTGCTGCCCCGGCCGCGCCGGACCGGGCCGGAGGACGAGCGCGGACGGGGCCTGCAGATCGTGGCCCGGTGCGCCGAACGCTGGGGCGCGACCCGGCTGGGCACCGGCAAGGTGGTCTGGTTCGAGCAGCGGCTGCCGTAGTACGCGCGGCCGAGCAGAGGGGCTGCCCCCGGCGCGGTGTGCCGGGGGCAGCCCCTCTGCTCTGCTCGGGTCGGGCCCGGCTCAGACCCGCTCGGGCAGCTTGGCCCCCGGCTCGGCGGCGGCCGCGCCGGGCGCCGGCTCCAGCCGGGCCATCAGCTGCTCGCCCTCCATGTCCACCCGCGGCACCACCTTGTCCAGGCTCTTCGGGAACCACCAGGCCGCCCGCCCGAACAGCGCCATCGCGGCCGGCACCAGCGCCATCCGCACCACGAAGGCGTCCACCAGCACGCCCACCGCGAGCGCGAAGCCGATCGGCTGGACGATCGGGTCGTGGCCGAAGACGAACGAGCCGAACACCGCAACCATGATCAGCGCGGCCGCCGTGACCACCCGGGCACCGTTCTTCACCCCGGCCACCACCGCCTCGCGCGGCTCCATGCCGTGCACGTGGTGCTCCTTCATCCCCGAGACCAGGAACAGCTCGTAGTCCATCGCGAGCCCGAACAGCACGCCGATCAGCAGGATCGGCACAAAGCTGACCACCGGGCCGACCTTGGGCACGTCGATCAGGCCGTCCAGCCAGCCCCACTGGTAGACCGCGACGACGGCGCCGAGCGAGGCCGTGATGGAGAGCAGGAAGCCGGCCACCGCCTTCAGCGGCACCAGGATCGAGCGGAAGGCCAGCGCCAGCAGCACCAGCGCGATGCCCACGATCACCGCGACGAACGGCGGCAGCGCGTCGCTCAGCTTGGCGGAGACGTCGATGTTGGCGGCCGTGGTGCCGGTGACGTCGATCCGCGCGCCGGTCTCCGCCCGGAGGGCGTCGCGCTGGTCGCGGATGTCGGTGACCAGCTGCCGGGTGTCCGCGTGGTCCGGGCCGGTCTTCGGGATGACCGGGACCAGCGCGGTGCGGCTCGGCCCGTCCAACTGCGGCGGGAGCAGCGTCTGGACGCCCGGCAGCGCGCCGAGCCGCCCGGCCACGCCCTGGACCGCCTGCTCCGGCTGCGCCGCCCCGGCGGCGTCGACCACCACGACCAGCGGCGCGTTGAAACCGGGGCCGAAGCTGTGGTCGACGAGGTCGTACGCGGTGCGGGCGTCGGTGCCCTTGGCCTGCGAACCGCCGCCCGGCAGGCCGAGGGTGAGGCTCGCGGCCGGCACGGCGAGCGCGACCAGGGCGGTGAGGCCCACCAGCAGCACGGCGAGCGGACGGCGTACCACGAAGCCCGCCCAGCGCTCGCCGAGCGTCGTGCGCCCGGTGGTCCGGCGCCGCCGGACCGGCAGCCGGTCGATGCCCCGGCCGGCGAAGCCGAGCACGGCGGGCAGCAGGGTGATCGCCACCAGTACCGCGACCACCACGGCCGCGGAGGCGGCCAGGCCCATCACGGTCAGGAACGGCACCCCGGCAACGGCCAGCCCGGCCAGGGCGGCGACGACGGTGAGGCCGGCGAACACCACCGCGCTGCCGGCGGTCGCGTTGGCGCGGGCGGCGGCCTCCTCCGGCTCCAGGCCCTCGGCGAGGTGGCGCCGGTGCCGGGAGACGATGAACAGGGCGTAGTCGATGCCGACCGCCAGGCCGACCATCAGCGCCAGCACGGGCGCGGTCGAGATGACCTCGAAGGAGCCGGCCACGGTGAACACCCCGGCCATCGCGATCCCGACCCCGACCAGCGCGGTGAGCAGCGGGAGCCCGGCCGCGACCAGCGACCCCAGGGTGACCACCAGGACCAGCCCGGCCACGATCAGACCGATCACCTCGCCGCCGTCGACCTGGGCCATCTTGTTGTAGGCGTCGCCGCCGAAGGCCACCGTGACGCCGGCCGCGCGGGCCGGGTCGGCCGCCGCCCTGACCGCGTCGCGCTGCTGGTCGGTGATGTCGCCGAGCTTGCTGTCGAAGGAGACCAGGCCGAGCGCGACCGTGCCGTCCGGGGAGAGAGCGCCGGTGGCGTAAGGGTCGGGGATGCCCGCGACACCGGGGACGGCGGCGATCCGGGCGACCGCCTCTCCGACGGCCCGGGCGTTCCCGGGGGCCGCGATGCCGCCGGCCGCGTCGCTGCGGAAGACCACCTGGGCGGAGCCGTGGCCCTGCGCCGGGAAGGTGTCCTTGATCCGGTCCAGGGTGGCCTGGGCCTCGGTCCCGGGGACCTTGAACTCCTCGGTGGTCTTGCCGCCGAAGGCCGCGGCCCCGCCGCCGATCGCGATCAGCAGGGCGAGCCAGACGGCGAGGACGGTTCTCCTCCGACGGAAGCAGAGGCGGCCCAGGCGGTACAGGTACGTGGCCATGCGTGCACCTTCGATCGGGTCGTTCGGGCAGGCGGGAGTGCGGTGATCGGTCGTCCTCCTCACCGTACGCGCAACTTTGTCGCATGACAAAGTCGAGTGACGCGAACGTTCGACGAGATCATTCGATCCGGTTGTCCGAACATGGCGATACCCTGGCCCAATGGCTCATGTCCCGGCCGCCGAGCGGCGCCCCCAACTGATCCAGGCCGCGATCGACCTGATGGCCCGCGAGGGGATCGCCGCGGGCAGCACCCGCGCGATCGCGGCGGAGCTGGGCGTGGCACAGGCGACGGTGCACTACACCTTCGGCACCAAGAAGGACCTCTACCGGGCCGTCGTCGAACAGCTGACCGCCGAGTTCATCGGCCAGGTCCGGGCCTCGGCCCCCGCCGAGGGCCCGTTCGGCGAGCAGGTCCGGACGATGGTCCACGCCCTCTGGGACAGCGCCGTCGGCGAGGACGGCAAATGCGCGCTGATCACCGAGTTCTCCGCGATGGCGCTGCGCGACCCGGACCTGCAGGAGACCATGCGGGCGCTCCAGCACGAGATCGAGGACACCGCCGCCGCGCTGCTCACCGGGCTCGCCGCCGCGCACGGACTGACGCTGCCGCTGCCCGCCCGGGAGGTCGCGGTGTACTTCCTGGCCGGCTTCAACGGCCTGAGCGACCGCTACCTGGTCCTCAAGGCCGCCGGCGAGGACCCCGAGGCGGAGTCCCGCCGGGCGCTCGACCTGCTCGTCGCCACCACCGTCGGCCTCTGCCTCGGCACGCCCGCGCGGACCTGAACGGCGCCGCGTCCGCACGGTCCTGACTGCTCGCCGAGGACGGGCGGCCCCGATGCGCCCCCGGCCCCGTCAGGACTGGACGATCCGGACCGGCAGCTCGGCCAGCACCTCCCGCAGCGAGGCCGCGAAACGGTCGTACTCGCCGCTGCGGGCCGAGCCCGGCCGGGCGGCGAGCCCGATCCGGCGGCCCGGCGCGGGCGCGGCGAAGCGGACGGCGGCCAGCCGGTCGGCACGCCCCGCCTCGACGTCCAGCGCGGTGGCGGGCAGCAGGGTCACCCCGAGACCGCCGGCCACCAGTTGCACCAGGGTGGACAGGCCGGCCGCCCTGGTGGTCGAGCCGCCGGGGTCGGCGCCGACCTCGCGGCAGATGTCGAGGGCCTGGTCGCGCAGGCAGTGGCCCTCCTCCAACAGCAGCACGTCCAGGTCGAGCAGCACGTCGCGGGCCACGTCCACCTGCCCGGCCAGCTCGTGCTCGGGCGGGGTGACCAGGACGAAGTCCTCGTCGAACAGCGGGATGTCCCGGGTCGGCGAGGCGCCGCCGGCCGGCAGCGCGAGCAGCAGGACGTCCAGCCGCCCGGCGGCCAGGCCCTCCAGCAGCGAGGGCGTCCGCTCCTCGTGGACGTGCAGCTCCAGCTCCGGGTAGCGGTCGCGGACCAGCCGCAGCACGGTCGGCAGCAGGTACGGGGCGACGGTCGGGATGACGCCCAGGTGCAGCGGCCCGGTGAAGGGCCGGCGGGCGGCGTCCACCTCCTCGGTGAGCGCCTGCACGGAGGCGAGCACCCGGCGCGCGTGCTCCAGCACACGCTCACCCAGTGGAGTGATCATGACCCGTCGCGTCGTACGCTCGACCAGCTGCGCGCCCAGCGACTCCTCCAGCGCCGCGACCGCCCCGGAGAGGGCCGGCTGGCTCGTACCGGTGGCCGCCGCGGCCTCCCGGAAGTGCCGGTGCTCGGCCACCGCGACGAAAGCCCTGAGCTGGGCGACCGTCGGCGTCCGGGGGCTGCGCGAGGTGGCGTTCCCCACAGTGGCATCGGGTTTACGGGCGATGGCCCTGCGACGGACGGGGCGGGAGGGGGGTGTGGGGCTGTTGATAACTCTCTCCGATCAATCACATCGAGTGTAGCTATTTCCCTGATCAGTCCACGATGTGGAATGGTGGAGACCGTTCCGCAAAACGGACAAACTCCCCTCAGTCTCAACTTCAGGAGAAGCGAACGTGCTCACGATCGGTGACAAGTTCCCCGAGTTCGAACTCAACGCCTGCGTCGACCTGGACGCCGCGAACGCCTTCGCCGAGATCAACCACAAGTCCTACGAGGGCAAGTGGAAGATCGTCTTCTTCTGGCCGATGGACTTCACCTTCGTCTGCCCGACCGAGATCGCCGCGTTCGGCAAGCTGAACGACGAGTTCGCCGACCGCGACGCCCAGATCCTCGGCGTCTCCGGCGACTCCGAGTTCGTGCACCACGCCTGGCGCAAGGACCACAAGGACCTCCGCGACCTGCCGTTCCCGATGCTGGCCGACGTCAAGCACGACCTGATGCGCGCCTGCGGCGTCGAGGCCGCGGACGGCACCGCCCAGCGCGCCGTCTTCATCGTCGACCCGAACAACGAGATCCAGTTCGTCATGGTGACCGCCGGCTCCGTCGGCCGTAACCCGAAGGAGGTCCTGCGGGTGCTGGACGCCCTGCAGACCGACGAGCTGTGCCCCTGCAACTGGACCAAGGGCGAGGACACCCTCGACGCCCAGGCCCTGCTGGCCGGCTGACCCATGGCCCTCGACGACCTGAAGTCCGCCCTCCCGGACTACGCCAAGGACCTCAAGCTCAACCTGGGCTCGGTCATCGGCAACTCCGACCTCCCCGCCCAGCAGCTGTGGGGCACCGTGCTCTCCTGCGCGATGGCCACCCGCAGCCCCGCCGTGCTGCGCGAGCTGGAGCCCGAGGCCAAGGCCAACCTCTCCCCGGAGGCGTACAACGCCGCCAAGGGCGCGGCCGCGGTCATGGGGATGAACAACGTCTACTACCGGACGCTGCACCTGCTCTCCGACAAGGAGTACAGCAGCATGCGGGCCGGTCTGCGGATGAACATCATCGGCACTCCCGGCGTCGAGAAGGTCGACTTCGAGCTCTGGTGCTTCGCGGTCTCCGCGATCAACGGCTGCGGCCAGTGCCTCGACTCGCACGAGGCCGTCCTCCGCAAGGCCGGCGTCGACCGCGAGGTCGTCCAGGCCTCGATGAAGATCGCCGCCGTCCTCCAGGCCGTGGCCGGAGTCCTCGACTCCGAGGCCGCCCTGGCCGGCATCAACGCCTGACCCGGCACCATCACGAAAGGGCCCCTCGCCCCGGACTCCGGTCCGTGGGCGAGGGGCCCTTTCGTGGTTGGTCAGGGGGTGGGGGAATGGGGGCGGGTGGCGGCCTCGCGGGCTGCTTCGAGGGCGGTGAAGACGGCCTGGCCGGCCTCGTTGCGGCGGCGGAGGTGGGTGACCACGGTGTTGGTGACCGCGATCAGGGGGACGGCGACGATGGCGCCGCCGATGCCGCCGATGATCGATCCCGCGGCCACGCCGAGGACGACGCCGAGCGGGTGGACCCGGACGGCGCGGCCGAGGATCAGCGGCTGGAGGACATGGCCCTCGATCTGCTGGACGGCGATCAGGACCACCAGCACCATCAACGCCGTCCACGGTGTCGTGGTGACGAGCGCGATCAGGACCGCGACGGTGCCGGTGACCAGCGCGCCGACCAGCGGGACGAAGGCGCCGAGGAAGATGATCACGGCGAGCGGCAGCGCCATCGGCACGCCGAGCAGCTGGATCCCGACGCCGATGCAGACCGCGTCGATGAACGCCACGCAGACGGTGCCGCGGACGTAGGCGGTGAGCGTGGCCCAGGCCTTGGGGCCCGCGCCGGCCATCGCGTACCGGGAGTGCCTGGGCAGGCCGCGCAGCGCCCAGTTCCAGATCCGCTCGCCGTCGTAGAGCAGGAAGAAGGTGGTGAAGAACGCCAGCAGCACGGCGGTCAGCACCTCGACCGCGATCTGCGCGCCGGTGATGCTGGCGGAGGTGATCTGCTCGCTGTTGGTGCTGATCGCCTTGGTGATCTGGTTGGCGAAGTCGGTGATCTGCTGCTCGGTCAGGTGCAGCGGCCCGGTGATCAGCCAGTCCCGCAGCTGGTCGACACCGGCCTTGACCTTGCTGGTGACGGTCTCCAGGTTGGTGGTCACCTGCCAGACCACGAACCAGCCGACCAGCCCGATGCCCGCCAGGCCGCTCATGAACACTCCGCCGGCGGCCAGTGAGCGCGGGACCCCGTGCCGGCGCAGCCAGGAGACGGTGGGCTCCAGCAGCGCGGAGATCAGCAGCGAGGCGAGCACCGCGAAGGCGACCAGCCGCAGCATGTCGACGATGTAGAAGACGACGTAGAGCGCGGCGCCGAGCAGCAGCAGCCGCCAGGTGGACTCGGCGGCGACCCGCAGGCCCCACGGCACCGCCTCGGCGGGGGTGGCGGGCCGGCCGAAGTGGCCGTGCGGGGGC
>NZ_LGDO01000379.1:0-326 GCF_001279805.1 Streptomyces sp. XY431 | reverse complement strand
GGTCTGCGACCACTGCGGCCCCGGACCACTCGTGTACTTCCCGCAGCCCTCCTCGACCAGACGCTGGCCCATCGCCGTCACGATCGGGCTGTTCGGGTTGCTCTGGAACCAGGCGGCACCCGGGAACGGCTCGTAGTCCACCGGCTGGGGCTGGACGCCGATGTCGGGGACCTTGAGCTGGTCCCAGGTGGTGCGTCCGGGCCAGCCGTCGGCGTTGGCGCCGGTGAAGCCGAGCTTCTCCTGCCAGGCCTTGTAGGAGGCCTGGTCGGTCTGCGACCACTGCGGCCCCGGACCACTCGTGTACTTCCCGCAGCCCTCCTCGACCA
>NZ_LGDO01000378.1:0-326 GCF_001279805.1 Streptomyces sp. XY431 | reverse complement strand
GCGATCAGCTCGACCAGACCGGCCGGGGTCGGCGCGAGCACGAAGTCTTCGAAGGACAGCTCGACGCCGTAGTTCCGGGCGACCGCGCTCAGGACGCGGGTGGCGATGAGCGAGTCACCGCCCAGGAGGAAGAAGTCCGAGTCCGCCGCGACGTCGTCCGTCTCCAGGACGCGGCGGAAGATCGTCACCAGGCCGTCCGTGTCGGCGGGGGTGGTGTCTACGCTGCTCAACGAGGGTCTCCTTTGGCCATCGGGGTGCGGTGCGCCGGTGGGGCACCTGGTGCGGGGGCCGTACGGGTGGGCCCGGGCGGGGTACGGCGGGGGGGG
>NZ_LGDO01000377.1:0-327 GCF_001279805.1 Streptomyces sp. XY431 | reverse complement strand
GGCCGTTGCTCGCACCGTCCTGGTTCACCGCCGAGCCACGCACCACCGCCAGCACCGGATGCCCGTTGCGCCGCGCGTCCGACAGCCGCTCCAGCAGCAGCATCCCCACGCCCTCGGCCAGGCCGAAGCCGTCGGCGGCTGCCGCGAACGCCTTGCAGCGGCCGTCCGGGGCCAGACCGCCCTGACGGCTGAACTCCACGAGCATGCCGACCGTGGACATCACGGTCGCGCCGCCGGCCAGGGCCAGCGAGCACTCGCCGGACCGCAGCGCCCGTACCGCGAGGTGCAGCGCCACCAGCGAGGACGAGCACGCCGTGTCCACGGTGA
>NZ_LGDO01000376.1:0-327 GCF_001279805.1 Streptomyces sp. XY431 | reverse complement strand
GGCCGTTGCTCGCACCGTCCTGGTTCACCGCCGAGCCACGCACCACCGCCAGCACCGGATGCCCGTTGCGCCGCGCGTCCGACAGCCGCTCCAGCAGCACCATCCCCGTGCCTTCGCCGAAGGCCGTGCCGTCGGCCGCCGCGGCGAAGGACTTGCAGCGGCCGTCCGGGGCGAGTCCGCCCTGTCGGCTGAACTCCACGAACAGTTCGGGGCTGCACATCACGTTGACGCCGCCGGCCAGGGCCAGCGAGCACTCGCCGGACCGCAGCGCCCGTACCGCGAGGTGCAGCGCCACCAGCGAGGACGAGCACGCCGTGTCCACGGTGA
>NZ_LGDO01000375.1:0-331 GCF_001279805.1 Streptomyces sp. XY431 | reverse complement strand
GGTCGAGCGGGACGGCATCGGCCACCGCGTGGTGCCGATGCTGCCCAAGGAGTGGCGGGCCGGCCCCCCCCCCCCCCTCCCCCCCCCCCCCCCCCTCTCGCCCCCCCACCCCCACCCGTCGGTCCGCCACCACCCCCGGGGGGGGGCCCCCCGGGGGGGCGGGGGCCGATGGACGGGGGGGGGGCCGGGGGGGGCGCCGGGGGGGGGGGCGGGGAGGGGGGGGGGGGGCCGCCCCGCCACTCCTTGGGCAGCATCGGCACCACGCGGTGGCCGATGCCGTCCCGCTCGACCCGTTCCAGCAGCTGGGCCGGGTCGGGGTGCTGGGCGCAGA
>NZ_LGDO01000374.1:0-332 GCF_001279805.1 Streptomyces sp. XY431 | reverse complement strand
GTGCGGCTGGATCACCTCCTTTCTAAGGAGCAATATGCCGCTTGCAGGCGAATGTCCTGCACGGTTGCTCATGGGTGGAACGTTGACTATTCGGCACACAGGATCGGCTTCTGCAAGTACTGCTTCGGCGTGGAACGCGGTTGATCGATTCTGGGTGTCGGGCACGTTGTTGGGTCCTGAGGGAACGGCCGTAAGGCTGTTGCTTCAGAGATGCCGGTCCCATGCTTGTTCAGGTGGGTGTCTGGTCGTTGTTTGAGAACTGCACAGTGGACGCGAGCATCTGTGGCCAAGTTTTTAAGGGCGCACGGTGGATGCCTTGGCACCAGGAACCG
>NZ_LGDO01000373.1:0-335 GCF_001279805.1 Streptomyces sp. XY431 | reverse complement strand
GCGATCAGCTCGACCAGACCGGCCGGGGTCGGCGCGAGCACGAAGTCTTCGAAGGACAGCTCGACGCCGTAGTTCCGGGCGACCGCGCTCAGGACGCGGCGGAAGATCGTCACCAGGCCGTCCGTGTCGGCGGGGGGGGGGTCTACGCTGCTCAACGAGGGTCTCCTTTGGCCATCGGGGTGCGGGGCGCCGGTGGGGCACCTGGTGCGGGGGCCGTACGGGTGGGCCCGGGCGGGGTACGGCGGGGGGGGACGGCGGGGGGGGGCGGGAGAAAGGGGGGGGCCCCCGGGGGGGGGGGGGGGGGGGGGGGGGGGGGGGGGGGGGGGCGGGGGGTC
>NZ_LGDO01000372.1:0-339 GCF_001279805.1 Streptomyces sp. XY431 | reverse complement strand
GCCGCGGTGCTGGTCACCTCCTCCGGCGAGGGCAAGGAGGTCGCCGCCCGCGTCGCCCTCCGCCTGGGCTCCGGCATCATCACCGACGCCGTCGACCTGGAGGCCGGCGACAGCGGTCCGGTCGCCACCCAGTCGGTGTTCGCCGCTTCCTTCCAGGTGAAGTCCACGGTGTCGCACGGCGCCCCGGTCATCACCGTCAAGCCGAACGCCGTCGCCCCGGAGGCCGCCCCGGCCGCGGGTGCGGTGGAGGACGTCACCGTCGCGTTCACCGGCAACGCCGCCAAGGTCGTCTCGCGCACCCCGCGGGTGTCCTCCGGCCGTCCGGAGCTGACCGAGGCC
>NZ_LGDO01000371.1:0-339 GCF_001279805.1 Streptomyces sp. XY431 | reverse complement strand
GGCCTCGGTCAGCTCCGGACGGCCGGAGGACACCCGCGGGGTGCGCGAGACGACCTTGGCGGCGTTGCCGGTGAACGCGACGGTGACGTCCTCCACCGCGCCCGCGGCCGGGGCGGCCTCCGGGGCGACGGCGTTCGGCTTCACCGCGATGACCGGCACGCCGTTGCTGACGCGGGAGTCGACGGTGTACGAGGCCGCGAAGACGGACTGGGTGGCGACCGGGCCGCTGTCGCCGGCGCGCAGGTCGACGGCGTCGGTGATGATGCCGGAGCCCAGGCGGAGGGCGACGCGGGCGGCGACCTCCTTGCCCTCGCCGGAGGAGGTGACCAGCACCGCGGC
>NZ_LGDO01000370.1:0-342 GCF_001279805.1 Streptomyces sp. XY431 | reverse complement strand
GCCGAGGCCGCCGCCGTCCGCGAAGCCGCCGACACCCACGCCGAACGCGTCCGCACCGAGGCCGAGACCGCCGCCGCCGACCTCACCGAACGCACCACCACCGAGACCACCCGGCTCCAGGCCGAGGCCGAGCGGGCCCTGGAGGCCGCCGGGGCCGCCGCCGAACAGCTCCGGGCCGAGACCGAAGCCGCCGCCGAGCAGCTCCGGGCCGACAGCGAGGCCGCCGCCGAGGAGCTGGCCGGGCGCACCGCCGCCGAGGCCGCCGCCGTCCGCGAAGCCGCCGACACCCACGCCGAACGCGTCCGCACCGAGGCCGAGACCGCCGCCGCCGACCTCACCGAA
>NZ_LGDO01000369.1:0-52245 GCF_001279805.1 Streptomyces sp. XY431 | reverse complement strand
CCCCCCCCCCCCGCCCCTCCCCCCCCGCGCCGGATCAGCCCCCGGGCCCGCGCCTCCCGCACCGCCGCCGTCCGCGACTCCACGCCCAACTTGGTGTAGATGTGCACCAGATGCGACTTCACCGTGGCCAGGCTCAGGTGCAGCCGCCCGCCGATCGCCTGATTGGTCAGCCCGTCCGCGACCAGCCCCAGCACCTCCGTCTCCCGCGCGCTCAGCGCCGCCGCGGGCGTCCGCATCCGCTCCAGCAGCCGGTCCGCCACCGTGGGCGCCAGCGCCGGCCGGCCCGCCGCCGCCGACCGCACCGCCCGGGCCAGCTCCTCCGGCGGCGCGTCCTTCAGCAGGTACCCGGTCGCCCCGGCCTCCAGCGCCGGCAGCGTGTCCGCGTCCGTGTCGTAGGTGGTCACCACCAGGACCCTCGGCGCCCCCGCACCCCGGGCCGTGATCGCCGCCGTGGCCTGTGCGCCGTTCATCGCCGCCCCCGGCCCGAACTGCAGGTCCATCAGCACCACGTCCACCGCCACCTCCGCCGCCAGCTCGACCGCCCGCTCGGCGGTGGCGGCCTCCGCCACGATCGCGAAGTCCGGCTCGCTCTCCAGGACGGCCCGCAGCCCGGCCCGGACCACCGGGTGGTCGTCGGCGAGCAGCAGCCGGATCACCGCCCCGGTCACGAGGTCCCCTCCTTCGGGTCGCCCGCGTCCCCGGGCACCGGCAGCAGCACCGCGAGCGCCGTGCCCTCCCCCGGCGCGGACTCCACCGCGAAGGTCCCGCCCAGCGCCCGGGCCCGGGCCCGCATCGACGGCAGCCCGTAGCCGCCGTCCCCGCCACCGGTGGCGGTCCGCGTCCGCACGGCCTCCGGGTCGAACCCCGCACCGTCGTCCACCACGTCCAGCGCCACCTCGCCCGCCATGAAGCTGAGCGTCACCTCGGCATGGGCCGCCCCGGCGTGCCGCACCGTGTTGCCGAGCGCGGACTGCGCGATCCGTAGCAGCGCCACCTCGTGCGGCACCGGCAGCGGCACCCGCTCCCCCGACACGTGCAGCCGCACCGGCAGTCCGCCGCGCACCGACGTCGTGGCGCACAGCCGCTCCAGCGCCACCGGCAGGGTGTCGCTCTCCAGCGCCGGCGGGGTGAGCGCGCGCACGAAGCGGCGGGCCTCGTCGAGGTTGTCCTGCGCGGCCTGCCGGGCCTGCTCCACGTACTCGCCGGCGGCCTCCGTGCGCTCCGGCAGCGCGCGCTGCGCGGCCCGCAGCAGCAGCTGGATGCTGGTGAGGCTCTGCGCCAGGGTGTCGTGGATCTCCCGGGCCAGCCGCTCCCGCTCGGCGAGGACCCCGGCCGCGTGGTGGGCGGCGGCGAGGTCGGCGCGGGTGGCCGTCAGTTCGTCGATGAGCCGGCGGCGCTCCTCGCTCTCCCGGTAGAGCGCCTGGTAGCCGAACACGGTCGCGACGGCCACGGCGGCACCCAGCAGCGGCCCGATCGCCGGCGCGAGGCCGACGGTGTGCTGATGGGCGGAGTAGGCGACGATCGCCGCGACGGCGGTGAGCCCCACCGCCGCGACCCCGGCCCGCCGGCCGAGCAGGTGCAGCTCCAGGAAGTACAGCGGGAACGCCAGCCAGACCCCGTCCGGGGTGGCCACCAGCACGCCCGCCCAGGTGACGCCGAGCAGCGCCAGCCAGAGCGCGGCGGCCCGGCGGGAGCGGCCGACGGCGCCGATCAGCGGACCGGCCGCGTAGACGGCGGCCATCGCGGTGGCGGCGGCCGTGACCGCCGCCGGGTCCCCGTCGCGCCCGGCCAGGGCCCGGACCACGGCGAGCGCGAGCAGGCCCGCCACCAGCAGGTGCAGGCAGACCCGGAGCACGCGGGCGACGGGGGTGGTTCGAGGTCGATCGGTCGCCATCCGTCCAGCCTAGGGTCCGTGCCGCCGACCGGCATCAATCGAAAGGTTGAACTCCGCTTCCGCCCTTCGAAGCCGAGGATGCAATCCCCGGTGCGATGCCCGGAGGGCCGCCGTTCGGCCACTCTCGTCAGTGTCGCAGCGGATCGGACGAAAGGACTCGCGGTGTTCGTCGCCTGGAGGGATCTGGGGTTCGCCAAGGGGCGGTTCGCCCTGATGGGAACCGTCATCGTGCTGATCACCGTGCTGGTCGGCCTACTGTCGGGGCTGACCGCCGGACTCGGCCGGCAGAACACCTCGGCCATCACCGGCCTGCCCGCCGACCACCTGGCCTTCGGCCGCCCCGCCGACGGCCGGAAGCTGTCCTTCACCGACTCCCAGGTCACCCCCGAGCAGTGGCAGGGCTGGGCCCGGACGCCCGGCGTGACCGACGCGCAGCCGCTCGGCATCGCCACCACCAAGGCGGCCGCCGGACCGCGCACCGCCGCGCTCTCCGTCCTCGGCGTCCCCGACGGCTCCTCGCTGGCCCCGCAGGGCGACTCCCTGGCCCCGGGCCGGGCGGTGCTGTCGCGGACCGCCGCGAAGGACCTCGGCGGGCTGCGCCCCGGCGACGCCTTCACCGTCGCGGGCCACCCGCTGACCGTCGCGGCCGTCGCCGGGGACGCCTCCTACAGCCACACCCCGGTCGTCTGGACGACCCTGGCCGACTGGCAGTCGGCCGCCCCCGGCGGGGCCGGGCACGCCACCGTGGTCGCACTGACCACCGCGAAGGGCGCCGACCTGGCCGCCGCCGACACCGCCCTCGGCACCGAGACCCGCGGCCGGACCGACGCGCTCGCCGCGATCGGCTCCTACACCTCGGAGAACGGCTCGCTGCAGCTGATGCGGGGCTTCCTGTTCGCCATCTCGGCACTGGTGATCGGCGCCTTCTTCACCGTCTGGACGATCCAGCGCAGCGGCGACATCGCCGTTCTGAAGGCCCTCGGCGCCTCCACCCGCTACCTGCTGCGCGACGCGCTCGGCCAGGCCGTCCTGCTGCTGCTCCTGGGCACCGCGCTCGGCACCGCGCTCGCGGTCGGCGTCGGTGCGCTGATCGGCTCCGCCGTCCCGTTCGTCCTGGACGCCCCGACGGTGCTGCTGCCCGCCGCCGTCATGATCGCGCTCGGCGCGGTCGGCGCGGCCCTGTCCGTCCGCCGCATCACCTCCGTCGACCCGCTGACCGCCCTGGGGAGTGCCCGATGACCCTGCACCTCGACCGCGTCACCCTCACCTACCCGGACGGCGACGGCCGGCTGACCGCCCTCGACGAGGTGTCGCTGACCGTGCCGAAGGGCACCCTCACCGCCGTGGTCGGCCCGTCCGGCTCGGGCAAGTCCAGCCTGCTGGCGGTCGCCGCGACCCTGATCGCCCCGGACTCCGGACGGGTGGTGGTGGACGGCACCGACACCGCCGGGCTGGACCGCGCCGGGCTGACCGCGCTGCGGCGGCACCGGATCGGCATCGTCTTCCAGCAGCCCAACCTGCTGCCCGCGCTGACCGCCGCCGAACAGCTCCAGGTGATGGCCCACCTGGACGGCCGCTCCCCGCGCGGCGCGCTGCCCCGCGCCCTGGAACTCCTGGCCGCCGTCGGCCTGCGCGACCTGGCCGGCCGCCGCCCGCACCAGCTCTCCGGCGGTCAGCGCCAGCGCGTCAACATCGCCCGCGCACTGATGAACGACCCCACCGTGCTGCTGGTCGACGAGCCCACCAGCGCCCTCGACCACGAACGCGGCGCCGCCGTCCTCGACCTGCTGACCACCCTCACCCACCGCCGCGCCACCGCCACCGTCCTGGTCACCCACGACCGCAGCCACCTGACCGCGGTCGACCAGGTGGCCGAGGTCCATGACGGCAGGCTCACGGTGCCGGCGGCGGTGTGAGCTACTTCTTGGCGGCCAGCACCTCGTCCACCGAGAGCGTCACCGCCGCACCGATCGACTCCGGCAGCGCGAACGACTGCCCGGGGTGGTGGACGGCGTGCACCCGGTACTCGCCGTCCTGGGGGTCGGTGAGCACCATCACCCGCTGATTCGTCCGATCCACAATGACGTACACCGGAACGCCCGCCGATGCATACGCCGCGGGCTTCCGCTTCAGGTCGTCGCTGAGGTTGGAGGAGGTCACCTCCACCACGAGGCGGAAAATGGCCGGATCGTAGCTGTTGTACTCGATGAGCTTGTCGTCACTGTTCGCATCGACGATCGCCAGATCAGGAATGGCGAAGTCCGAGGGTCCATCGGGCAACCAGATTCCGATGCCCTGGAACACCTCAGTGTCACCATCATCGAGACCTGCTGCGAGAAAGACCCGGTCGAGCCTTTTGACCGAGCGACCGTGCTTCATGTTCGGCGACGGCGTCACGACGATCTGGCTCCCGATGATCTCGACCCGGTAGCCGGCGAACTGGTCGGAGATCAGCTCGGCGACTTCGAGCAGGGTGGGCTGCTCGAACGGTTCTTCCACTGCGGCGGCGGACACGGAATCCTCCTTGCTGCCGATGTCGGGAACATCATCGTAGGACCCGGGATCGACACCCCACCCGATCACGGGGATTCCCCCGAACGGGTGGTTTACCCCCGGGCGCGCAGGCGGAGCCCAGTACGGGACTCCTCCTCGGCCGCCTCCTCCTGGCCCTCCGCCCACAGCGAGCGGACGTGGCTGAGGTGGCGGGTCATGCAGGACTCCGCGGCCGGACCGTCGCCGGCGATCATCAGGTCCAGCAGCTCCAGGTGCTCCTCCGCCGAGGAGACCAGCTCGCCGCGCTCGGCCAGCCGGTTGAGGCCGTAGAGGCGGGAGCGCTTGCGCAGGTCGCCGACGACCTCGACCAGACGGGAGTTGCCGGCCAGGCCGAGCAGGTCGAGGTGGAACTGGCGGTCGGCCTCCAGGTAGCCGATGAGGTCCTGCTTGCCGGCCGCGACGACGATCGCCTCGGCCTGCGGCCGCAGCGCCTCCAGCTGCTCGGGGGTGGCGGTGCGGGCCACCCGGCCGACGGTCGGGACCTCGATCAGGGCGCGGATCTCGGTGAAGTCGTCGAGGTCCCGCTCGGTGAGCTCGGTGACCCGGAAGCCCTTGTTGCGGACGGCCTCGACCAGGCCCTCACGGGCGAGGTCCAGCATGGCCTCGCGGACGGGGGTGGCGGAGACGCCGAAGTCGGCGGCCAGGGCGGGCGCGGAGTAGACGACCCCGGGGCGCAGCTCGCCGGAGATCAGGGCGGCTCGCAGGGCGTGGGCGACCTGGTCGCGCAGCCGCTCCTGGACGGAGATCAGGGTGCGGGGTTTGAGGTCGGCCATGGTGTTCCTCCGGTGAGTGCAGAACACCAGCGTACAATGTCACGTTACGTTGAGTGTGCAACATTCCGTGATTTCGAACGACCAGTCAGCGCACGGCATCCATGGTCGGACCCCATGGTGGCAGGACCGCCGCCCGCTGACAACGGTCGGCGGCCCAACTCTTCATCCGGTCCCCTCACTCCCCCTTGAACAAACGGACCAGACCGGTCGCACTGGACCCTCCGTACCCGGCCCCGACCGCCGCCCGGAAGGTGTCGGCGAGCAGCCGCGGCAGCGCCCCGTCCACCCCGGAGGCCTCGACGGTGTGCAGGACGTGCTCGATGCTCGCGAGCGCCATGGTCAGCCGGTCGACGTCGCCCTCGTGGTTCCCGGCGGCGATCCGGGGCGCGTAGAAGGCGAGGAAGCCGGGCATCGAGGCGGCCGTCGACGTGGCGTAGGGCAGGAACTCGTCCGCCGGGATGCCGTTGGCCTCCGCGACGGCGGTGGCGTGCAGGTAGGCGGTCAGCGAGGTCCAGAAGAGGTCCATCTGGATCTGGTAGTAGAGCTGCGCCAGCCCCGGGTCGTCACCCCGGTAGTCGGCGCCGGTGAGCACCTCCAGGGCGGCGCGGTGCCGCCGGAACAGCTCGACCGGGCCGCTGTAGAAGGTGGACGACTCCGGCCGCCCGATGCCGGACGGCGGGACCTGCACCCCACCGGTGAGGTGCCCGGCACCCCGCTCGGCCAGCCAGCGGGCGGCCTCCCGGGCCCGGTCGGGGGTGTCCGAGCCGAGGTTGACCACGACCTTCCCGGCCAGCTCCGCCTCGGCGGCGGCCAGGACCGCGAACACCGCGTCGTAGTCGGTCAGGCTCAGCACGACCAGTTCGGCGGCCGCGACCGCCGCGGCCGCGTCCGGCGCGAGCACGGCGCCCCGGGCGACCAGGTCGTCGGCCCGGCCGGGGCTCCGGTTCCAGAGCGTCACGGCGTACCCGGCGTCCAGGTAGGCGCCGGCCATCGCCCGGCCCATCGGGCCGAGCCCGATCAGGGTGACGGACGGCCTGGTGTTCTCCTGCTGCTTGCCGTTCTCCTGCTGCTTGGTGCTCTCCTGCTGGGCGACAGACATGGGGATCCCCTCCGAAGGCGACTAGAACGAACGCTCTATCCAGGGAATGAAGCTAGCACAGCACTGGAACGAACGCTCTATCCAATCGACCGGCTAGACTCTCCCCCGTGAAGACGACCACCACCGGCACCCGGGAGCGGATCGTCCGGGCCACCTCCCGGCTGCTCCAGCGCCAGGGGTACGAGGGCACCGGCATCAAGCAGATCTCCCGCGAGGCGGAGGCCACCCTCGGCTCCGTCTACCACTTCTTCCCGGGCGGGAAGCAGGAACTGGCCGCCGCGGCGATCCGCCACGGCGACCAGGAGTTCGCGGAGCTGCTGCGCGAGGGGCTGGACAGTGCCGCCGACCCCGCCGAGGCGGTCACCGCCTGCACCCGGCTGCTCGCCGAGGCCCTGCGCGCGTCCGACTGGCAGGACGGCTGCCCGATCACCACCACCGCGCTGGAGACGGTCGGCCGGGCGCCGGTCATCGAGGAGGCCGTCACCGCGGCGTTCGCGCACTGGCGCGCCGTCGTCGAGGAGAAGCTGCACGGCGGCGGCATCGGCCTCACGGACGCCCGCGAGCTCGCCGCCACCGTCATCAACACCCTGGAGGGCGCCGAACTCGCCGCCCAGGTCGCCCGCAGCGAGGAGCCGCTCCACCTCACCGGCCGCCACCTGGCCCGGCTGATCAACACCTACCGGCCGCAGCCGACGCCCGCCCCCGCCACCGCTACCGCTACCGGCCCCGCCATCCCCTGACCGGAACGCAAAAAAGCGGCCGGCGTGGCGGGGGATCCCTTCCCACCACGCCGACCGCAACTCCGGCCGACACATCAACGACCAATCCCCGTCCGAGGTAACGGACTTGGGGACGGGTACCGACACAGCGCCGAGCGCCGGTACCCGATTGGCCGGGCCCCACAGCAGACCTGTGCCGACCGGAAGCCCTACCGGCCCGCCCCGCGCCGGTGCACCTCGGCCGCGACCGCGAGGTCCTGCCAGGCCATCCCGACGCTCTTGAAGAACCTCGGCCGGTCGGCCGGCACCGGAGCCTCGCCCCGCACCAGCTCGGCCAGGTTCCACAGCGGGTCTGCACCGGTCACACCCGCCATCAGCAGGTCGCCGGCCTCCCGCAGCGCGGCGGCCCGGGCCTCCACGTACAGCGCGGACCGGCCGACCAGCACCTCGTCCACCTCGCGGGCGTCCACCTCGTGCGAACCGACCGCGGCCACCGCCGCGTGGTCCGGCACCAGCGCGCCGTCGAACAGCGGCGAACGCGCGGTGGTGCAGCAGACCACCAGGTCCGCACCCGCCACCGCGGCCGGGGTGCCGACGGCGGCCTCCAGGCCGAGCCCCCGGGCGTACCGGACCAGTGCCTCGGCCGGCTCCGCGCTGCGGGCGACCACGGTCACCCGGGTCAGCCGGCGGACGGCGAGCAGGGCGTCCAGGTGCCCGTACGCCTGCGGGCCCGAGCCGAACAGCACCAGGTGCTCGGCCTCCGGCACGGCCAGCCGGTCCAGCGCGACGGCCGTGACCGCCGGGGTGCGCAGCGAGGTGAGCGCGATGCCGTCGAGCAGCGCGACCGGCTGCAGGGTCGGACCGTCCAGCAGCAGGTAGCTGCCGGTGATCCGGGGCAGCCCGACGGCGGAATTGGCCGGCGCGACACCGGCGATCTTCACCCCGACGAAGGCCGTGGAGGCGGCCGGCATCATCAGCAGCTCCCCGGCCGGCACCGGGATCGCCGAGCGGGCGGGGACGGTCTCCGGGTCGAGCCCGTCGAGCAGCACCCCCTCGATCGCCCGCGCCGCCTCCTCCGGCGTCAGGTCGACCGCGCCGGCCGGCAGCACCGCCGGCCCGGCGGTCGGCCCGACGGCCGGGGCGGCGGCGGGGGCAGAGCCCGGCGTGGCGGGCCGGAGCGGCTCAGCCGCCACGCCGGGCGGTTCCGGGGCGGTCCGCAGGTCGCCGCTCACAGCAGGAATCCCGCGCCGAGCGTGTCCTGCGGGTCGAGCACGAAGCGGTGCTCGCCGGTGCGGTGCGCGGTGCCGGTCACCTCGGTGACCACACCGTCGCCCCACGGGTCGCCGCCGGGCAGCACCCGCCCGCCGAAGACCGTGCCGACGATCGACTCGTGCCGCAGCTCCGCACCGGGGGCGAGCCGCCCCTCGGCGGCCAGCACGGCCAGCCGGGCCGAGCTGCCGGAGCCGCACGGCGAGCGGTCGATCTGGCCGTCCGCGAAGACGGTGACGTTGCGCTGGTTCAGCGTGCCGTCCACCGACGGGAGCTCGTCGAACAGGATGACGCCGTAGACACCGGACAGCCGCGGGTCCACCGGGTGCCGCACCGCCGGGGAGTCGGCCAGGGCGGCCCGGATCTCCCGGCCGGCCGCGGTGAGCTCGGGCAGCTGCTCGAGGGTCACCGAGAGCCCGAGGGCCGCGGCCGGCACCGAGACGTAGCAGGCGCCGGAGTGGGCGACGGCCACCTCGACGGTGCCGCGCGAGGTCTCGACCGGGAGCTTCAGCTCGCTCACCCAGGAGGGCACGTTGCGGAAGGTCACCCCGGTGGTCCGCCCGGCGGCCCGGTTGACCAGCGCGGTGACCCGGCCGGACGGCACGTCGATCCGGACCCGGGCGACGCCGTAGTCCGGCGCGGCGACCAGTCCGGAGTCGACCGCCCAGGCGCCGAGCGCGATGGTGCCGTGGCCGCAGGCCGTCGAGTAGCCGTCCTTGTGCCAGAACAGCACGCCGAGGTCGGCCTCGTCGTCGTCCGGCGGCACCAGGAAGCCGCCGTACATGCCGGCGTGGCCGCGCGGCTCACGGGTGAGCAGCTGCCGGATGCCGTCCAGCGGGCCCGGCCGGGGCGCGGTGGCGGTGCCGCCGGCCCCGATCGCGATCGCCCGCCGCTCGGCGACGCTGTCACCGGGGATGACGGGCGCGCCGCCGACGACGATCCGGAACGGCTCGCCGGCCGTGTGGTAGTCGACCGTGTCGACCTGCACCGCCGCGGGCGCCTCCCGGTCGGGGAGGGCCGTCGTCATCAGGCGCCTCCGCCCGGCAGCAGGGTGACGGTGCGGCTCTGGGTGTAGAAGTCCAGCGCGGCCTGCCCCTGCTCGCGGGCACCGTGGCTGGCGCCCTTGGCACCGCCGAACGGCAGGTGGAAGTCGACGCCGCTGGAGGGCGCGTTGACCCGGATCATGCCGGCGTTCAGACGGTCGGCGGTGGCGAGCGCCGCGTCCAGGTCCCGGGTGTGCACCGAGGCGGACAGCGTGTACGGGGTGTTGTTGGCGAGCGCGATCGCCTCGTCCAGGTCGGCCGCCGCGTGCAGCACGGCGATCGGGCCGAAGAACTCCTCGCGGCTCAGCGGGTGCTCGTCCGGGACACCGGCGACCAGGGTCGGCTCCAGGTACCAGCCGTCCCGGGCGGGCGCGCCGCCCCCGGTCAGCACCTCGGCGCCGGCCTCCCGGGCGGAGTCGACGGCCGCGGTGATCTCGTCCCGGGTGGCCTCGTTGATGACCGGCCCGCAGGAGGTGCCGTCGACCTGGCCGAGCGCCTTGACCAGGGCGGCCCGCAGCGGCTCGTAGGCTTCGCCGACCGCGACCACCCGGCTGGTGGCGGTGCACTTCTGCCCCGCGTAGCCGGCGATCGCGTTGGCGAGGTGGGCGGCGGCCTGGTCGATGTCGGCGTCCGGCAGGACGATCGCGGTGTTCAGCCCGCCGAGCTCGGCCTGGACGGGGATGCCGCGGTCCGTGGCGGTGCGGACGACCTGGCGGCCGACCCCGGTGGAGCCGGTGAAGGAGACCACGTCGGCCGCGCCGACCAGGGTGCCGCCCTCGGCACCGCCGCCCGGCAGCACGGTGAAGACATCGGCCGGCAGCCCGGCCTCGGCGACCAGCTCGGCCAGCCGGCGGGCGCAGCCGATCGCCTCCGAGGAGGGCTTGAGCACCACGGTGTTGCCGACGGCCAGCGCCGGGGCGGCCTTCCAGGTGGGGATCGCCAGCGGGAAGTTCCACGGCGTGACCAGACCGGCCACCCCGTACGGGCGGCGGCGGGTGAGCAGCAGGCCGGGCCCGCCGGCGGTCTCGTGCACCTCGCCGGAGGCGGCGAACGGCGCCTGCGCGTAGTAGCGCCAGATCGCGACGGTGCGGGCGACCTCGCCGCGCGCCTCGGCGATCGGCTTGCCGACCTCGCGGACGACCAGCTCGGCCAGCTCCTCGGCGTGCGCCTCGACGACCGCGGCGATCCGGGTGAGCGCGGCCGAGCGGCCGCCGGCGCCGGCGGCGAGCCAGCCGGGCTGGGCGGCGCGGGCACGGGCGACGGTGGCCAGGACGGCCTCGGCACCGGGGGCGGGCGCCTCGGCGACGAGGTCCGCGGGGTCGGCGGGGTTGTACGAACGGATCGTCACTGCAGGCAGCCCTTCGGGGGTTCGACGGGTTTTCGGAGCGGGTCGGATGGCAGGCCCCGCGGCGGTCGGCCGGCCCCGGGACGGGGGGCCGGCCGGCCGCGGGGCCGGGGCGGAGCAGGAAGCCGGCCGGAGCGGGAAGCCGGCCGGAGCGGGAAGCCCGGAGCGGCAGGCCGGGTCAGAGCAGGAAGCCGGCCGGGAACGGGTCGCTGGGGTCGAGGAAGTACTGGGCGGTGCCGGTGATCCAGGCCCGCCCGGTGACGGTCGGCACGACGGCCGTCCGCCCGCCCACCTCGGTCTCCTCCACCAGCCGCCCGATGAAGGTGGTCCCGATGAAGGAGTCGTTGCGGAAGTCCCGGTCCAGCGGCAGCTCGCCGCGCGCGTGCAGCTGGGCCATCCGGGCCGAAGTGCCGGTGCCGCAGGGCGAGCGGTCGAACCAGCCGGGGTGGATGGCCATCGCGTGCCGGGAGTGCTCGGCGGTCGAACCGGGGGCCAGTAGCTGCACGTGGTGGCAGCTGTGGATGGACGGGTTCTCCGGGTGCACCGGCCGGTCCGGGCTCGCGTTGATGGCGTCCATCAGGGCGAGGCCCGCGTCCAGGATCTCCTGCTTGCGCTCCCGCTCGAACGGCAGGCCGAACTCCGCGAGCGGCAGGATCGCGTAGAAGTTGCCGCCGTACGCCAGGTCGTAGGTCACCGTGCCGTAGCCCGGGACCTCGATCTTGCGGTCCAGCGCCTCCGAGTAGGACGGCACGTTGCGGATGGTGACCGCCGTGGCGGCACCGTTCTCGACCGCGACGTCCGCGACCACCAGGCCCGCCGGAGTGTCCAGCCGGACGGTGGTGACCGGCTCGACGACCGGCACCATGCCGGTCTCGACCAGCACGGTGGCCACGCCGATGGTGCCGTGGCCGCACATCGGCAGCAGGCCGCTGACCTCGATGTAGAGCACGCCGAAGTCGGCGTCCGGCCGGGTCGGCGGCTGCAGGATGGCGCCGCTCATCGAGGCGTGGCCCCGGGGCTCGTACATCAGCAGGGTCCGGAAGTGGTCCAGGTGCTCCTGGAAGTGCGTCCGGCGCTCGGCCATGGTGGCACCGGGAATGACACCGAACCCACCGGTGATGACCCGGGTGGGCATGCCCTCGGTGTGCGAGTCGACGGCGTGGAAGACGTGACGGCTGCGCATCTGCTGACGCTCCGTGGGTGGGGAGATGGCTGGCTTTCATCGAGGCCGGGACGGTCCGGACGGGGGCGGACCGGCGGGGCCGGAAGGTGGTCCGGAGGCCGGCTGCCCCCGCAGCCGGCCGTCCCGGACACTCGGAACCGGAATCCGGTTCGGATCAGGCGAGGCCCTCGGCCAGCGCCTTCTCGGTGGCCGCGCGGACGGCCGCCTCGATCTCCGGCGTCAGCGGCAGGCGCGGCGCGCGGGTCGGACCGCCGGGGCGGCCCGCGATGTCCATGGAGAGCTTGATCGCCTGGACGAACTCGGTCTTGGAGTCCCAGCGCAGCAGCGAGTGCAGCGCCTTGTACAGCGGCAGCGCGGTGTTCAGGTCGTGGGCGATGGCGGCCTTGTACAGCGCGGCGCTCGCCTCCGGCAGCGCGTTCGGGTAGCCGGCGATCCAGCCGACGGCGCCGGCCAGGGCCAGCTCCAGCAGCACGTCGTCGGCGCCGATCAGCAGGTCCAGGCCCGGGGCCAGCTCCGCGATCTCGTAGGCCCGGCGGACGTCGCCGCTGAACTCCTTGACCGCGACGATCGAGCCCTCGGCGTGCAGCTCGGCGAGCAGCGTCGGGACCAGGTCGACCTTGGTGTCGATCGGGTTGTTGTAGGCGACGATCGGCACGCCGGCCTTGGCGACCTCGGCGTAGTGGCCGCGGACGGCGTCGTGGTCGGCCCGGTAGGCGTTCGGCGGCAGCAGCAGCACGGAGCCGGCGCCGGCCTCGGCGGCCTGCTCGGCCCAGCGGCGGGACTCGGCGCTGCCGTAGGCGGCGACACCCGGCATCACGCGGGAGCCGTCGCCGGCGGCCTCGACCGCGACCTCGACGACCTTGGCACGCTCCTCGGCGGTCAGGGTCTGGTACTCGCCGAGCGAGCCGTTGGGGACGACACCGTCGCAGCCCGACTCGATCAGCCAGCGGACGTGGTCGGCGTACGCGTCGTAGTCGACGGAGAGGTCCGGGCGCAGCGGGAGCGTGGTGGCGACCATGATGCCGCGCCAGGGCCGGGTGGTGTCGTGCGAGATCTGGGACACGGATGACTCCTTGGTGAGGTGTGACATTTTATTAGAAGGCGCGCGGTGGAGACAAGAGCCACCACCGGGCGTTTTCGGTCGGATTCGGACCGACCGGCCGACGGGAGCGGCCGGTCCGTCCGATCCGGCCGGTGCTACCGGTCCTGCCGGTCGTCCTGGTGGTCCTGGTGATCCTGCTGGTCCTGGTGATCCTGCTGGTCCTGCTGGTCCTGGTCAGCCAGGTGGCCCCGGCTGTCCTGGTCAGCCAGGTCGTCCCGCTCGGCCGCGAGTTGCCCGAGCGGAACGGGACAGGAGAACGGCCGGCTGTCCGGCCGGACCTCGGCCCCGTCGGCGCCGCCCGCCAGGCAGGCCACCGCCGGACCGCACATCCGGCCCTGGCACCAGCCCATCCCGGCCCTGGTCAGCAGCTTGACGGTGCGCGCGTCGCCCGCGCCCAGCTCGTCCACCGCCTCCTTGATCCGCCCGGCCGGGACCTCCTCGCAGCGGCAGACATCGGTGTCCTCCCGCAGCCAGTCGGTCCAGCCCGGCCCGGGCCGGTGGGCGGCGGCCATCAGCTCGGCGAAGGCCCGCAGCCGGGAGCGCCGGCGCAGCAGCGCGGTGCGCACCGGCCGGTCCGCGACGGCGTGCGCCGCCAGCTCGCCCTCGGCGATCGCGAGATCCGCGCCGCCGACACCGCAGGCCTCGCCGGCCGCCCAGAGCCCGGGCACGGTGGTCCGCAGGCGGGCGTCGACCTTGAGCGCGGCCGTTCCGTCGGGGGTGGTCCTGGTGGCCGCGCCCAGCTCGGTGGCCAGCTCGATCTGCGGAATCAGACCGTGGCCGACGGCGAGCGCGTCGCAGGCGATCCGCCGCTCACTGCCGGGCACCGGACGCCACTCGGCGTCCAACCGGGCCACCGTGACGGCGGTGACCCGGTCGGTGCCGTGCGCCTCGACCACCGCGCTGCGCGGCCGCAGCCGGACGCCGTGGCGCAGCAGCGCCGAACCGTGCCCGGCGCCCTCGACCAGCTTGGCCGGGACGGCGGCCAGCACGCCGGGGCGTCGGGCGTACCCGAGGTACGCGGTGGCCTCCACCACCGCCGGCACCTCGGCACCGGCCGTGACCAGGGAGGAGGCCGCCGCGAGCAGCAGCGGGCCACTGCCCGCCACCACGATCCGCCGGCCGGGCAGCACCAGACCGGCCTTGAGCATGGCCTGCGCGCCGCCTGCGGTGACCACCCCGGGCAGGGTCCAGCCGGGGAAGGGCAGCTGCCGCTCGTACGCACCGGTGGCGAGCAGGACGGCGGCGGCGCGGACGGTGGTCCGGTCGTCGGCGTCCGGGCCGGTGGTGGCGTGCAGCCGCCAGTCGCCGTCGCCGGCCCGCTCCAGCGCCCAGACCTGGTGGCCGGTGAGCAGCTCGACGCGGCCGGCCGCACGGTGGGCGGCGAGCCGGTCGGAGAGGCCGGTGTAGACGGACCAGCCGTGGTGCAGCCGGTCGGGGCGGGCGGCACCGAGGCCGGGCGCGGGGTGGCGGTAGAACTGGCCGCCGGTGCTCCGGCCGGCGTCGACCAGGACGCAGCGCAGGCCGAGGTCGGCCGCGGTCACGGCGGCGGCGAGGCCGCCGGGGCCGGCGCCGATCACCGCGAGGTCGTGGAACGGGCCGCCGGAGCCGCGGGCTCCCGGGGACTGCGCGGGCTCAGACTTCGAGGTCGGCACGGCCGTGGCCCTCCTGGGTGGTGACGGTGGTGCCGGGCTCGGCCGGCAGCAGGCAGGTGCGCTGGTTGGGCCGCCCGTCGACGGTGGCCAGGCAGTCGAAGCAGGCGCCGATGCCGCAGAACGCCCCGCGCGGCTTCCCGCCGACCCGGGTGGTGCGCCAGGCGAGCACGCCGTCGGCCCAGAGGGCGGCGGCGATCGTCTGCCCGGGCAGCGCGGGCACGGGCCGACCGTCGAACTCGATGGTGTGG
Organism: Streptomyces sp. XY431; assembly: GCF_001279805.1. Lineage (NCBI taxonomy): Bacteria > Bacillati > Actinomycetota > Actinomycetes > Kitasatosporales > Streptomycetaceae > Streptomyces > Streptomyces sp. XY431. The sequence goes on along the minus strand of NZ_LGDO01000369.1, from coordinate 37,365 downwards.
GCGGGCCCGGGCTCGGCCCGGACCAGCTCCGCGGGGGTGCGGGTACGGCGCATGGGTGGGGGTTCTCCGTTCAGCTCACGAGCCGATCGTGGGGTTGTCGGGGGGCAGCGACGGGCCGAGGGGCCCCGCCGGGCCGGGTGCTCGCGGCCCGGCGGGACACACGGTCCTGCCGCCACGCACGGTCCTGCCGCCGGCGGCCCCGCGGGTTCGCGGCCCTCCGGGGTGTCCGTCCTGCGGGTGTCCGTCCTGCGGGTGCCGTGCACTTTGCAAAGTGCACTTTGCAAAGTCCTCGCACACTTTGCAAAGTGCACGGCACCCCCCTCAGGCCGCGGCCTCCGCCGCCGGGAAGCGGTCGGGCCGGAAGGGCGCGAGGTCGCGTTCCGGGTCCTTGCCGGTGAGCTGCTGGGCGATCAGCGCCCCGGTGCCCGGGGCCAGGCCGATGCCGGCGCCCTCGTGGCCGCAGGCGTGGTACAGACCGGGCACCCGGGGGTCGGCGCCGATCGCGGGCAGGTGGTCCGGGAGGTACGGACGGAAGCCCCGGTAGGCGCGCATCACGTTCACCCCGGCCAGCACCGGGAAGAGCGCGGCCGCCTGGGCCGCCAGCCGGTGCAGCACCTCGACCGAGAGGGTGCGGTCGAAGCCGACCCGCTCGCGGCTGGCGCCGATCAGCACCGGCCCGCCCGGCGTCCCCTCGACCACGGCCGAGGTCTGCAGGGCGGCCGAGCCGCTGGCGACGTCGGCGACGTAGTCGGCGGCGTACACCTTGTGCCGGACGATCCGCGGCAGCGGCTCGGTCACCAGGACGAACCCGCGCCGCGGCAGCACCGGCAGCCCGACGCCGGCCAGCGCGGCCAGTTCCCCGCCCCAGGTGCCGGCGGCGTTGACCACGGCGGCCGTGTCCAGCCGACGCCGCTCGGTCTCGACCCCGCGGACGGCACCGTCGGCACCGATCCGCAGCGCCCGGACGGCCTCGCCGGTGTACAGCCGGGCACCCGCGCGGCGAGCGGCACGCAGCAGGTGGGCGGCGGCCAGCGCGGGCTGGACCTGGGAGTCCTGGGGGTAGTGGAACCCTCCGGCCAGCCCCGGGGCGAGGTGCGGCTCCAGTTCGTGGAGCCGCTCACCGGGGATCTCCTCGGCGAGGACGCCGGAGCCGGCCTGCCCGGCCGCGAAGGCGCGCAGCGCCTCCTGCCGTTCGGGCGTGCCGGCGACCACCAGACCGCCCTTGTCCTCGTACTCGACGGCGGTGCCGAACTCGGCGGCGAGTTCGCGCCAGAGTCCGCCGGAGTACAGGGCGAGGTCGAGTTCGGGACCGGGCTCCTTGTCGGAGACGAGCAGGTTGCCCTCGCCGGCGCCGGTGGTGCCGCCGGCGACCGGGCCGCGGTCGACGACGTCGACGGCGAGCCCGGCCCGCGCGGCGTAGTACGCGCAGGCGGCGCCGACGACGCCGGCTCCGACCACCACGACGTCCGGGAGTCTCTGTGAGTGGGACACGGCAGTAATATGTCACATGCCATCGAACCTGCCAAGACTGCCCCCGGTACGAACGGGCGAGTCGCACCAAAGAGCCCCGGACCACCGTAGAACGGCGGGCCGGGGCTCGGCGGGATCACCCGCGACGGATCAGGTGATGTCGTCCATCTGCTCGTGCCGCGCGGCTGGCACGTGGCCGGAGGCGCTCGGCGTGGCGGAGGCCTCGATCGCCTCGGCCCCGGCGACCGGTGCCACCGACAGGTCCACGTGCGAGGCCTCCTCGTCGTCCAGCGCGAGGTCCGGGTTGCGCCGGGCCCGGCGCCGGTCGTTCAGCATCGCCACACCGACCGCGACGAAGTACAGGCCCCAGATCGGCGCGGCCAGCGCCAGCATGCTCAGCGGGTCGGCACTCGGCGTCGCGAAGGCCGCGAACACGGTGATGCCCATCACCATGCCGCGCCACCAGCCGAGCAGCCGCTTGCCGGTGACGACGCCGACCAGGTTCAGCATGACCAGCAGCAGCGGGAACTCGAAGGCCAGGCCGAACACCATCACCAGCCGGGTGGCGATGTCGAAGTAGTCCGCGGGCGGCAGGATCGGCGTGGTCTCGTCGGGGGTGAACGAGAGCAGCACGTCGACGGTCACCGGCAGCAGCAGGATCGCCAGCGTCACACCGGCCAGGAACAACGGCGCGCCGCACACCATGAAGATGATCGTGTACTTGCGCTCGTGCTTGTGCAGGCCCGGCGCCACGAAAGCCCACAGCTGGTACAGCCAGACCGGGACCGTGGCGACCACACCGGCCGTCAGAGCGACCTTGAGCATCCAGTTGAAGCCCGCGGTCAGACCAATGGTGGAGACCTCCGCACAGCGGCCCGTGGGCGCCGCGAGGAACTCCGGCGTACACCGCTGGATCGGCTTGAGCAGCAGGGTCTCGATCTGCTTGTGGAAGATCAGCGCGATGATCGTGAACAGCACGATCGCCAGGACCGACTTGACCACGCGGTTGCGCAGTTCCCGCAGGTGGTCGGCGAGGGCCATCCGCCCCTCGGGATCCTTGGCCGTCTTCGGCGCCTTAGTGAGCTTGCTCAACCCCGGTCCTCAACTTGTGCGTCGGGGCCCGCCGGTCGACGGGCCTCCAGTGGTGGCGTGCGGCGCGCGCTCAGCGCGTCCCGCCCTCCGGGGCGGAGTGACTCGCGGACTGACCGGCGGCCGGCTCGCTCACCGGGCGGGCGCCCGCGGACGCACCCGGGGCGGACTGGATGGTCTTCGCGGCGACGCCCTCGGCCGCCGCCGGGGCGGGCGCGGCCGGGGTGTCGGCGGAGCCGTCGGTGCGCATCGCCTTGGCCTCGCTCTTGAGGATCCGGGCCGACTGGCCGAGCGAGCGCGCCAGGTCCGGCAGCCGCTTGGCGCCGAAGAGCACAATGGCAATGACCGCGACCACCAGGATCGCGGTGAACGAGACCCGCATGCTCGACCACCTTCAGTTTCGGCGGCACCGACCGGGCCGCTCGCTGCGGGGATGGTAACCGCTGCGGATGACACCGTGACGACGGCCGCCCGAACAGGACAGCGGCCCCCCGTTCGCGTTCAGGAGCCATCTGAGAGCGTAACGCGCCCCTACGGCCGAGCAGCAGCCCCCCGCAACCGCGGACCTGGGTTCAGGGCCGGGCCGCCGCCGAGGCCGCGAGGTCCTCGGCCGCCTCGGCCAGTGCCCGGGAGGCCGTGTCCACTCCCTCGGCCAGCGCCCGCACGTCCAGCCAGAGCCGGACCGCGAGGACGCCGAGCACCAGCAGGCCGGCGGTGGCGAGGAGGACGGCGGCGACGAGCATCCAGGACATGGCCCCACCCTATCGGCCCGCCCGGGCCCGGGAGTGCGCCGCTCGGACCCCGGCGTGCGCCGCCCGGACCCCGGCACACGTCACCGGGCTCCGGCGCACGTCACCGGGCCCCGCCCCCGTTCACTGCTCGGCCGGCACCAGCCGCATGGTCCGCACCCCGGCCTCGGTCAGCGCCGCGACGATCTTCTCCCCGGCCGGCTTGCGCACCGCCGCCCCGCACAGCGGGCAGGAGAAGCTGTAGTGCGTCCGGTCCGCCGTCCGGCCGAAGGTCAGCCGGAACCCCTCGGCGGGCACCTCCACCTTCTCCCGGCAGTCGGAGCAGTACACCTTGAATCTGGTACCGGGCTCCACGGCTCAGACCAGCCCGTCACCGTAGTGGGCGAGCGCCTCCAGCGCCGCGGCCCGCGCCTGCTCGACGAGCGCGGGCGGGGAGACGATCCGCCCGTCCCGGCCCAGCCGCAGGGCCAGCGGACGCAGCTGCGAGGGGTCGGCGCTGCGCAGGGTGATCCGCAGTCCGCCGTCGGGCAGTTCCTCGGCGTGGTCGTGGGTGTAGTACTCGGCGACCCAGCGCCCGCCGGAGGTGACCTCGACGACGACCTCGGGGTCGTCGGCGGAGGGGTTGACCAGTCCGCCGGAGAGGTCGCGCGGCTCGCGCTTGGGCGGGTCGGCGGGGACGTCCAGGACCTTGATCTCGGCGACCCGGTCGAGCCGGAACATCCGGTGGTCCTCGGAGGTCCGGCACCAGGCCTCGAGGTAGGTGTGGCCCTCGGTGAGCAGCCGGATCGGGTCGACCTCGCGCTCGGTCATGCCGCCGCGCCCGTGCGAGTAGTAGCGCAGCCAGAGCCGGCGGCCCTCGCTGAGGGCGCGGTCGATGTCGGCGAAGACGTGGCTCTCGGCCTCGAAGGTGACGCCGACCCGGGCGCTGCCCTCGGCGCTCTCCCCCGCCGCGTTCTCGATCTTGGCGACGGCCCGGGTGAGGGCCTCGCGGTCACCGGCCCGCAGGCCGGGCAGGCCGGCCACGGCGCGGGCGGCGACCAGCAGGGCGGTCGCCTCGTCGGCGGCGAGGCGCAGCGGCTGGGCGACGTCGTCGACGTTGTGCCACCAGATCCGCTCGCCGTCGGTGTCGATGTCGAGCAGGTCGCCGCCGCGGAAGCTGGTGCCGCACATCGGCAGCACGTTGAGGTCGGCGATGAGTTCGCGCTCGCTGATGCCGAAGGCGCGGGCGACCTCGGCCACCTCGGCGCCGGGGCGCTCGCGCAGGTAGGTGACCAGCGAGAGCATCCGCCGGGTCTGGTCGATCGCGTTGCTCATGCCCGCACGTCCTCGGTCTCGGTCCTGTCCACCCCAGCGGTACCCGCCACCCCGGCACCGGGCACCCCAGCGGTACCCGCCACCCCCGCACCGGCCACCGCGCGCAGCCGGTCGACGACGTCCGCCCGCAGTTCCTCGGGGCCGACGACGAGCACGTCGGGCCCGAACTCGGCGAGGTCGGCGCCGAGCCCGTTGCCGAAGGGGATGTCGAGTTCGTCCCAGGTGTCGTCGATCCGGCGGGTGCCGAGCGCCTTGGTGCGCAGCGGGAAGCCGGCGCCGCGGCGGACCCGGACGACGGCGGTGGCGGTGGCGCCCTCGCCGGCGAACTTGGCGACGGTGGCGCGGACGTCGACGTGCTCGGGCACGGAGCCGAGGAAGGCGCCGGAGCGGGCGCGGACCTTGCCGGTGATCCGGCCGAGCCGGAACACCCGGGCGTCCTCGCGGTCGCGGTCCCAGCCGGCCAGGTACCAGTGGCCGCGCCAGCATTCCAGGGCCCAGGGCTCGACGCTGCGCTGCTGGGCGGCGGCGGCACCGGCCTTGCGGTACTCGAAGGTGACCGGGCGGCGGTCGCGGGCGGCGGTGAGCAGCGGTTCGAACGCGGCCTCGCGGGCGGGGATGCGCGGTTCGAGGGCGGGCCGGCCCTCGGTCTCGGTGAACGGGACGCCGGCGGCGCGCAGCTTCTGGAGGGCGCCGCTGGCGGCGCCGGACATCTTGGCCTGCTGCCAGACGCGGGCGGCGAGGGTGAGCGCGGCGGCTTCCTCGGCGTCGAGGGCGATCTCCGGCAGGCGGTTGCGGTCGGCGCGGGCGAGGTAGCCGAGTTCGCCGTCGAGGGCGTTCTCGTCGACGTCGATGACCAGTCCGAGTTCGCGCAGGTCGTCCTTGTCCCGCTCGAACATCCGGTTGAAGGCTTCCTCGCTGCTGTGCTGCCAGGCTTCGCGGTAGGCCTCGATGGATTCCCGCAGCTCCTTCTTGGAGAGCGGACGTCTGGTGTTCATCAGGCACAGGGCGAGATTCATCAGCCGCTCTGCCTTGGCGATCGCCATCGCTGACCCTTCCGGTGTGCCGCGCCGCGCGCGGGGTGTGCCCGCCGGGGCGTCGTGGACCCGGCGGGACCGACCGTACCGGTAGCGGTACGCGGTGCAAAAGCCGAGCCGGGGAACGACCGGGGCCGCACCCCGCGGAGGGGGTGCGGCCCTGGTGGTCGGCGTGCTCGGACGCCGACCGGTCAGCGTGCTCGGACGCCGATGGGTCAGCGTGCTCAGACGCCGATCAGGTCGACCACGAAGATCAGGGTCGAGCCGGCCGGGATGGCCGGGGTCGGCGACTGGTTGCCGTAGCCCAGGTGCGGCGGGATGACCAGCTCGCGGCGGCCGCCGACCTTCATGCCGACGACGCCCTGGTCCCAGCCCTTGATGACGCGGCCGCCGCCGAGCGGGAACTTGAAGGTCGAGCCGCGGTTCCAGCTGGCGTCGAACTCCTCGCCCGTCGCGAAGGTCACGCCGACGTAGTGGACCTCGACGACCTGGCCGGGCTTGGCCTCCTCGCCGGTGCCGACCACGATGTCGCGGATCTGCAGCTCGGTCGGCGCGTCGCCGACCGGGAAGTCGATCTCAGGCTTGCTCACTTGATGCCTCGTTTCACGGTTGGTTCGGTCCATGACCAAGCGGCGGGCGCCCGCACCACGGTCCGTTTCCCGGACCACGGTACGGGCGCCCGCCGCCCGTCCGGGTCCGGCCACGCGGCCGGACCCGGAGGTCACACGCACACCATTGTCACCCGAAAGTGGATCAGCCCTGACCCGCGTCGAGGATGTCGACGACGAAGACCAGCGTGGAGTTGGCCGGGATGTCGCCCTGGGCCTGGTCCTTGTAGCCGAGGGAGGCCGGGATGACCAGCTCGACGCGGCTGCCGATGGTCTGGCCCTCCAGGCCCTGGTCCCAGCCGGCGATGACCTGGCCGCCGCCGAGCGGGAAGGAGAACGCCTGGCCCTTGCTGAGCGAGGAGTCGAAGACCTTGCCGTCCTTGAACAGCGCGCCGGTGTACTGGACGAGGATCTTCTCGCCCTTCTCGACCTTGCGGCCGTCGCCCTTGATCAGGACGTGGCTCTTGAGCTCGGTCGGATCGGCGGCGCCGGGCACCGGGGTGATGTCGGCGGGCTTCTTGCCGTTGTCCTTGACCTGCGGGAAGTCCGCGGGCGGCGGGGTCACGGTGCCGCTGACCACGGCGTCGGGGGCGTTGCTGTTGCGGATGTCGATGACGAAGACCAGGTTGTCCTTCGCCCCGATCGACATGCTGGGGTTGCCCTGGGCGCCGAAGGCGGCGGCCGGCGGGGCGACCACGAGCAGCCGGGAACCGGCCTTCTTGCCGACGACGGCCTGGTCGAGCGCCGGGATGAGGGCGTCGGTGCCGGCCTGGAAGATCTGCGGCTTGCCCTTGTCGTCGTACGAGGACGGGATGTCCTTGCCGGTGTTCCAGTCCTTGCCGGTGTAGTCGACCGAGGTCCAGGAGTTCTTCTCGACCTTGGGGCCGTTGCCCTCGGAGAGGACCTTCACCACGAAGCTGCCGTCGGCCTGGTCGGCGGGCGGCACCTCGATGGTGGCCTTCTTGCCGAAGTCGCCGGTGACGGTCGGCAGCACCTTGGCGCTGTCCTTGATCGGCGGGACGGGCTCGGCGCTCGGCGTGGCCGGGGCGGACTTGGCGGTGTCCGGCTTGGCGGCGGTGGTGTCGTCGGAGGAGCCGTCCTTGTTCACCAGGTACAAGGTGACGGCACTGCCGATGAGCAGGACGCCCAGGACGGTGCCGAGGATCACACCGAGCCGGCCGACGTTGCCGGGGTTCTCGTCGTAACCGGCCTCGGAACCGTCCTGGCGGCGGACGGTGGACGCGAAGATCTGCGGGACCTCGTCGGTCTTCGTCCCTCCGGTCCGCGGCGCCTCGTCGGTGCCGCCCCAGCCGGCCTGCTGCCGCAGGATCGCCGGGGGGACGATGATCGACTCGCCGTCGCCCGGGAGCGGGCCGCCGGGCCGCGAGTCGGCCGGGTCTCCGACGGAGTTACCGTGCGCGGTGCCGGACCCGCCCGGGCTCGACTCTTTCTCAGACATGACTCCCCATCCATCTCGCCACGAGGTATTCGAGGTCTACGGCCGGCGTGGTGGCGCCGGGGTGCTGTCGCACTGCCCGCCCGGACCCCGGACGCCGGCGGCGCCTACCACAGTGCGAGGGCAGTATGACAGGTCAGGATGAGGGCGGGCGCTTCCGTGTGCGAGCGCCCGCCCAAGCGTACGGAATCCCCCTGGGCCGAAACCAGCCCGGGTGAAGGATCTCCGCATTCCCCACGCCCGGGGCGGTCCGACGGAAAACCCCGACGGACGACCGACGGACGCTCCGACCGGGCGGACCGACCGGGCGGACCGACCGGACGGACCGACCGGACGGACCGGGCGGCGGCTAGACCGCTTCCAGGATGTCGATCACGAAGACCAGAGTGGAGTTCGGCGGCACCGAGCCCTGCGCCTGGTCCTTGTAGCCGAGGGCCGGCGGCACCACGAGCTCGACCCGGCTGCCGACGGTCTGCCCGACCAGCCCCTTGTCCCAGCCCTCGATGACGCTGCCGGTGCCGATCTGCAGGGCCTGCGCCCCGCCGTGGCTCCAGGAGGAGTCGAACTGCTGGCCGTTGGCCCACAGCACCCCGGTGTACTGCACGACCAGCGTCTGCCCGGACTTGACCTGCTTGCCCTCGCCCTTGATCAGCACGGCCTGCTGCAGCTCGGTCGGCGGGGCCTGCCCGGCCGGCACGGTGATGGTGACCGCGGCCTTGCCGTTGTCCTTGACCTGCGGCAGGTTGGCCGGCGGCGGCGTCATGGCGCCGGAGAGCGTGGCGTCCGGCGGCAGGCTCTCCATGATGTCCAGCACGAAGACCACGGTGTCGCCGCCGGCGACGCCCAGCTGGGTGCTGCCCTGGCTGCCGAACGCGGCGGCGGGCGGGGCGACGACCAGCAGCCGGCTGCCGACCTTCTTGCCGATCACGCTCTGGTCGAAGGCCGGCACCAGCTGCCCGCTGCCCGCCTGGTAGAGCTGCGGTTTGCCGCCGGAGTCGTAGGAGCTGGGCAGGTCCTTGCCGGTGGTCCAGTCCTTCGCGGTGTAGTTGACGGTCACCCAGTCGCCCTTGTTGACCGTGGAGCGGTCGCCCTCGCTGACGGTGTTCACCACGAACTGCCCGCTGGGCTGCTGGCCCTCGGGGATGGTGATGGTGGCCTTGCTCCCGAAGCCCCCGCCGGACAGGGTCGGCATCGGCGAGGCCTCGTTCACCGGGGCCGGCACGGTGGGCGCGGCACTGGCCGACGCGGTGGGCGTGGCCTGGCTGACGGGCTTGGGGGAACTGCTGCAGGCCACCGCCAGCAACAGGGGCAGGGTGACAAGCAACCCGGCGGTGCGGCGCACGGCTTTCCTCACTGTCGGTCAAAGTCGGCTCTCCGGACCCGGCTCCGGACTCGACGGACAGCGTATGCGCAGACGGTGCCCGGTCCCGGGAGGCACCACCGGGACCGGACACCGCGAAGATCACATCGGCGGGGGCACCGCTCCCCCGCCGCCGCACGTCAGCAGCACCGGCCGGACACCGGCGCCGCGCCGGTCACAGGCCGGCTCCCACCGGATCACATGCCGGCGATGAGCTTCTCCACCCGCTCGTCGACGGACCGGAACGGGTCCTTGCACAGCACGGTGCGCTGGGCCTGGTCGTTCAGCTTGAGGTGCACCCAGTCGACGGTGAAGTCGCGGCGCTGCTCCTGCGCCCGGCGGATGAAGTCGCCGCGCAGCCGGGCCCGGGTGGTCTGCGGCGGGATCGACTTGGCCTCGAAGGTCTTGAGGTCGGTGGTCACCCGCTGCGCCTGGTTCTTGGCCTGGAGCAGGTAGAACAGGCCGCGGCGGCGGTGGATGTCGTGGTAGGCCAGGTCGATCTGGGCGATCCGGGGGTTGCTCATGCTCATCTGGTGCTTCTCGCGGTAGCGCTCGATGAGCTTGTACTTCATGATCCAGTCGATCTCGTTCGCGACCCCGTCGAGCTGTTCGCTCCGGACCGCCTCCAGGGTGCGGCCCCACAGGTCGAGGACCCGGGCGATGGTGCCGGTGTTGATGCCCTTGCGGTCGGCGAACTCCAGCGCCTTGGTGTAGTACTCCTCCTGGATGTCCAGGGCGCTGGCCTCCCGGCCGTTGGCGAGCCGGACCTGGTGGGTGCCGGTGAGGTCGTGGCTGACCTCGCGGATCGCCCGGATCGGGTTCTCCAGGGTGAGGTCGCGCATGACCACGCCGGCCTCGATGAGCCGGAGCACCAGGTCGGTGGAGCCCACCTTGAGCAGGGTGGTGGTCTCCGACATGTTGGAGTCGCCGACGATGACGTGCAGCCGGCGGTAGCGCTCGGCGTCGGCGTGCGGCTCGTCGCGGGTGTTGATGATCGGGCGGGAGCGGGTGGTCGCGGAGCTGACGCCCTCCCAGATGTGCTCGGCCCGCTGGCTGACGCAGTAGACCGCGCCGCGCGGGGTCTGCAGCACCTTGCCGGCGCCGCAGATGAGCTGCCGGGTCACCAGGAACGGGATCAGCACGTCCGCCAGCCGGGAGAACTCGCCGTGCCGGGCCACCAGGTAGTTCTCGTGGCAGCCGTAGGAGTTGCCGGCCGAGTCGGTGTTGTTCTTGAACAGGTAGACGTCCCCGGCGATGCCCTCCTCGTGCAGCCGCCGCTCGGCGTCCACCAGGAGGCCCTCGAGGATGCGCTCGCCCGCCTTGTCGTGCGTCACCAGCTCGGTGACGTCGTCGCACTCGGGGGTGGCGTACTCGGGGTGGGAGCCCACGTCGAGGTAGAGGCGGGCACCGTTGCGCAGGAACACGTTGCTGCTGCGGCCCCAGGAGACTACGCGGCGGAAGAGGTACCGGGCCACCTCGTCCGGGGACAGCCTGCGCTGCCCGCGGAACGTACAGGTGACGCCGTACTCGTTCTCCAGCCCGAAAATTCGGCGGTCCATGGGCCATCCATTCTCTGATGGGAGCTGTCCGAAACCGCCTCCGCGACGCCGTCCGGGCCGCCGCAGGGGCACCGGGGTCCCCGCGGCGGACGTCGCCGGCCGCCGCGGGGACCCCGCAGGCACTACTGGTCGGAGTCGGCCGGCGGGGTGGCCGCCGGCTTCTCCTCGTCGTCCGTCTCGGCGGACTGGTCGCCGTCGAGCAGCCGGGCGAGCTGACCGCCCAGGATCCGCTTGAACTTGCGCTGCTGGAAGCGCTCGCGGTCGAGGACCGCCACCTCCAGCTGGTCGGGGGTGAGGGTGCGCGGGCTGCCGCCGTTGGGGTCGCGGGCAAGCGAGTCCACGGCGACCTTGATGGCCTCGGTGAGCGAGAACCCGGCCCGGTGGCGCTGGCCGAGGTAGTTGCCGATCGAGTCGGCGTTGCCGCCGACCACCACGTAGTTCTTCTCGTCGACGACCGAGCCGTCCGGGGTCAGCCGGTAGATCTGGTCGTCCTCGGTGCTGCGGCCGACCTCGGCCACGATCAGCTCGACCTCGTAGGGCTTCTCACCGACCGAGGAGAAGATCGTGCCCAGCGTCTGGGCGTAGACGTTGGCCAGGCCCCGGGCGGTGACGTCGGCCCGGTCGTAGGTGTAGCCGCGCAGGTCGGCGTAGCGCACGCCGCCGATGCGCAGGTTCTCGAACTCGTTGTAGCGGCCGACCGCCGCGAAGGCGATCTGGTCGTAGATCTCGGACACCTTGTGGAGCGCCCGGGAGGTGTTCTCGGCGACGAAGACGATGCCGTCGGCGTAGGTGAGCACGACCACGCTGCGACCACGCGCGATGCCCTTGCGGGCGTACTCCGCGCGGTCCGCCATGGCCTGCTGGGGGGAGACGTAGAACGGTGTCGACACCGGCGGTCGTCCCTTCCTTCTCGGTTGACGGCTAGAGCAGCGGGGCCTGGGGCCCGTTGGGGTGGGTCAGGCGCTGGTCGGTGATGGAGACGGCGATCGCGGTGACCTCCGCCTCGGTGAGCCGGCGGAAGCCGTCCTCGGTGATCAGCGAGACGATCGGGAAGATCTTGCGGGCGAGGTCGGGGCCACCGGTCGCGGAGTCGTCGTCGGCCGCGTCGTAGAGGGCCTGGACGACCATGGTGGACGCCTGCTCGGCCGTCAGGTCCTCGCGGTAGAGCTTCTTCATCGAGCCGCGGGCGAAGACCGAGCCGGAGCCGGTGGCGGCGAAGCCGCGCTCCTCGGAGCGGCCGCCGGTGACGTCGTAGGTGAAGATCCGGCCGCGGCCCAGGTCGGTGTCGTAGCCCGCGAACATCGGGACGACCGCGAGGCCCTGCATCGCCATGCCCAGGTTGCCCCGGATCATGGCGGTCAGCCGGTTGGCCTTGCCCTCCAGGGAGAGGACGGCGCCCTCGATCTTCTCGTAGTGCTCCAGCTCCAGCTGGAACATCCGGACCATCTCGATCGCGAGGCCGGCGGTGCCGGCGACGCCGACCGCGCTGTACTCGTCGGCGGGGAAGACCTTCTCCATGTCGCGCTGGGCGATCACATTGCCCATCGTCGCGCGGCGGTCACCGGCCAGCACCACACCGCCGTCGAAGACCGCAGCGACGATGGTCGTCCCGTGCGGGGCCTCGATGACGCCCTCGGGCAGGCGCTGCCGCCCGGGGATCAGCTCGGGCCGGTGGGCCTCCAGGAAGTCGAGGAACGACGAGGAGCCCGGGGTGAGGAAGGCAGCCGGTAGACGCCCGGTGCCACGAGTGTTGGCTTCCACACGATTCCTTCCAGGTAGCTTGAAGCGCGCACTGCCCGACCCTATCGGCCGGGCGATCACTGTCCAGCGGGCCCGTGGGCCGGGACCGGGCGGACGGGCGGCTCGCGCCGCCCGTCCGCCGTCATCGGCCGCGACCGTGAATTCCCGGAATGCCCGCCGGGCGCCCGGCCGGTTTCCGGTCCGGTTACTGTCCGCCCTTTTGCACGAACTGCCGCACGAAATCCTCGGCGTTCGATTCCAGGACCTCGTCGATTTCGTCCAGAACCGCGTCGACGTCGTCGCTCAGCTTTTCCTGGCGTTCCTTGAGCTCGTCGGAATTCTGCGCTTCCGCGGCCTGCTCCTCGACCTCCTCGGAGGAGCGGTTCGCCCGCTGCTGGCCGCCGCCGGTGTCCTTGCTCGCCATTTACCTCACCCCGCTCGATCATCTGGCACGGTTTGGTCGCTGCTTGCTGCATCGACCCTATACACAAGCTGCGACAACCCGCTTCCGGTTTGCCGGTGGCGCTTCCTCTCCAACACCCGCCGTCCCCCCGGATGATTCCCATTTGCCCGGGCTTCACCCGTGGTGATCGAAAAGTTACCCGCCGGAGAGCACCCGCAGCAGGTCCTCCGCCGTGCGGCAGCGGTCCAGCAGCGCCTTGACGTGGTTGCGGGTGCCGCGCAGCGGCTCCAGGGTGGGGACCCGCTGCAGCGAGTCCCGGCCCGGCAGGTCGAAGATCACCGAGTCCCAGGAGGCCGCCGCGACGTGCTCCGCGTACTGCTCGAGACAGCGCCCCCGGAAGTACGCCCGGGTGTCCTCCGGCGGCTTGGTGACGGCCCTGACGACCTCTTCCTCGGTCACCAGCCGGTCGAACCGGCCACGGGCCACCAGACGGTTGTAGAGGCCCTTCTCGGACCGCACGTCGCTGTACTGGAGGTCGACCAGGGCGAGCCGCGGGTTGTCCCACTCCAGCCCGTCCCGGTTGCGGTAGCCCTCCAGGAGCTCCCGCTTGGCGATCCAGTCCAGCTGCCGGGAGAGCGACATCGGGTCCCGCTCCAGCCGGCCCAGCACGTCCTCCCAGCGGGCCAGCACGTCCACGGTCTGCTCGTCGGCGTCGGTGCCGAAGCGGTCCTCGACGTACTTGCGGGCCAGCTCGAAGTACTCCAGCTGGAGCTGGACGGCGGTGAGCCGGCGCCCGCTGCGCAGTGTGACCAGGTGCTTCAGCGAGGGGTCGTGGGAGATCCGGTGCAGGGTGCGCACCGGCTGGTCGACGGCCAGGTCGGAGGTGATGAAGGCGTCCTCGATCATGGCCAGGACCAGCGAGGTGGTGCCGAGCTTGAGGTAGGTGGAGATCTCGGAGAGGTTGGCGTCCCCGATGATCACGTGCAGCCGGCGGTACTTCTCGGCGTCGGCGTGCGGCTCGTCCCTGGTGTTGATGATCGGGCGCTTGAGGGTGGTCTCCAGTCCCACCTCGACCTCGAAGAAGTCGGCGCGCTGGCTGATCTGGAAGCCGTGCGCGGAGCCGTCCTGCCCGATCCCGATCCGGCCGGCGCCGGTGACCACCTGGCGGGAGACGAAGAACGGGGTGAGGTGGCGGACGATGTCGGCGAACGGGGTCGCCCGCTTCATCAGGTAGTTCTCGTGGGTGCCGTAGGAGGCGCCCTTGTTGTCGGTGTTGTTCTTGTACAGGTGGATGGTCTGCCCGTTGGGCAGCTCCAGGGCGCGCTGTGCGGCTGCCGCCATGATCCGTTCGCCGGCCTTGTCCCAGAGCACGGCGTCGCGCGGGTTGGTCACCTCGGGCGAGCTGTACTCGGGGTGCGCGTGGTCCACGTAGAACCGCGCGCCGTTGGTGAGGATGATGTTGGCGAGGCCGATGTCCTCGTCCGTCAGCTGGCTGGCGTCGGCGATGTCCCGTGCGAGGTCGAAGCCCCGGGCATCGCGCAGCGGATTCTCCTCCTCGAAGTCCCAGCGGGCCCGCCGGGCCCGGTGCATCGCCGCCGCGTACGCGTTGACGATCTGGGACGAGGTGAGCATGGCGTTGGCGTTGGGGTGCCCGGGCACGGAGATCCCGTACTCGGTCTCGATGCCCATCACGCGCCGTACGGTCATGCGGCCCTCCTTGCCCCGGTGCGCCGCCCCCGACGGACGGCACACGCTGACGTACCGCTGATCAACACCGACGCCGGGCCGTCTGCCCGCGAACGGTGGGTCGAGCCTAGAACGCCGTACCGACCGGCGGGCCCCGAGACGCGCCGTCCGGCTGCGGGGCCGCGAGGCGCCACAGCCGGACGGGGTGCGTGCGTTCCGGAGGTCCGGACCGGACCGGTTACAGGTACTGCCCGGTGTTGGCGACAGTGTCGATGGAGCGGCCGGACTCGGCGCCCTGCTTCCCGGTGACCAGGGTGCGGATGAAGACGATCCGCTCGCCCTTCTTGCCGGAGATCCGGGCCCAGTCGTCCGGGTTGGTGGTGTTGGGCAGGTCCTCGTTCTCCTTGAACTCGTCCACGCAGGCGTTGAGCAGGTGGGAGACCCGCAGGCCCCGCTGGCCGTGGTCGAGGTAGTCCTTGATGGCCATCTTCTTGGCCCGGTCGACGATGTTCTGGATCATCGCGCCGGAGTTGAAGTCCTTGAAGTACAGGACCTCCTTGTCACCGTTGGCGTAGGTGACCTCCAGGAAGCGGTTCTCCTCCGTCTCGGAGTACATCCGCTCCACCACGGACTGGATCATCGCGGCGACGGTGGCCTCCAGCGAGCCGTCGTGCTCCTTGACGTCGTCCGGGTGGAAGGGCAGCGAGCCCTTGAGGTACTTGGAGAAGATGTCCTTGGCCGCCTCGGCGTCCGGGCGCTCGATCTTGATCTTGACGTCCAGACGGCCGGGCCGCAGGATCGCCGGGTCGATCATGTCCTCGCGGTTCGAGGCGCCGATGACGATGACGTTCTCCAGGCCCTCCACGCCGTCGATCTCGGCGAGCAGCTGCGGGACGATGGTGTTCTCCACGTCCGAGCTGACGCCGGAGCCGCGGGTGCGGAAGAGCGACTCCATCTCGTCGAAGAAGACGATGACCGGCGTGCCCTCGCTGGCCTTCTCGCGGGCCCGCTGGAAGACCAGGCGGATCTGCCGCTCGGTCTCGCCGACGTACTTGTTGAGCAGCTCCGGACCCTTGATGTTGAGGAAGTAGCTCTTCCCCTGGGGCCGGCCGGTGACCTCGGCGACCTTCTTGGCCAGCGAGTTCGCCACCGCCTTGGCGATCAGCGTCTTGCCGCAGCCGGGCGGGCCGTAGAGCAGGACGCCCTTGGGCGGGCGCAGCTCGTACTCCTTGAAGAGGTCGGCGTGCAGGTAGGGCAGCTCGACCGCGTCGCGGATCTGCTCGATCTGGTTCGCCAGGCCGCCGATCTGGCGGTAGTCGATGTCCGGGACCTCTTCGAGGACGAGCTCCTCGACCTCGGCCTTCGGCACGACCTCGTACACGTAGCCGGACCGCGGTTCGAGCAGGAGGGCGTCCCCCGCCCGGAGGGTGATCTCGCGCAGCGGTTCGGCGAGGCGCACCACCCGCTCCTCGTCGGTGTGGCCGACGACCAGGGCCCGCTCGCCGTCCTCGAGGACCTCCTTGAGGGTGACGAGGTCGCCGATGCTCTCGAAGGCCATCGCGTCCACGATGTTGAGGGCCTCGTTGAGCATCACTTCCTGGCCGCGCCGCAGTTCGTCGAGGACGACGTTGGGGCTGACGTTCACGCGGAGCTTGCGGCCGCCGGTGAAGATGTCGGCGGTGCCGTCCTCGTTGGAGCTGAGGAACACGCCGAATCCGGCCGGGGGCTGTGCCAGCCGGTCCACTTCCTCCTTGAGGGCCACGATCTGGTCGCGGGCCTCGCGCAGGGTGGAGGCGAGCCGTTCGTTCTGGGCGGTCACGCCGGCCAGGTTGGTCTGGAGCTCGACGATCCGCTCTTCGAGGATTCTCGAATTGCGCGGCGAGTCGGCGAGCTTGCGGCGCAGTCCGGCGATTTCCTGCTCAAGGTACGAGACCTGAGCGGCCTCGTCGGAACCACGAGCGGGCCTGCCGGTGCTGCGGTTGTAGTCGTCATCGTGGGCTGCCACGGTCCTCACCTCCTCCGGGGAGCTGGACGCTTCCAGACCCTACCTGGGACCAGGGGTCCGTAAACCCCTAGATCAAGAAAGATGGAACGGGCGTGTCCGATCTTCGCCCTCGCGTGCTTCCCCTCTGCTAGGGGGATACCCACCGCGCACCGGCCAAAGCGGACCAGATGTATCGTCGATCGAGTCGATATCCGATCGCGACCGACGCCCGAGGTCCGATCGTTGTACGAATGGCGGGAATGCCCCAGGACGGGGCGTCCCGGGACAGAAACGGCGGACGAAACATGTCGGTGAGCGGGACGACGGCAGCGGCAGAGCCGCTGGAAGTCTGGATCGACCAGGACCTGTGCACCGGCGACGGCATCTGCGCGCAGTACGCCCCGGAGGTCTTCGAGCTGGACATCGACGGCCTCGCCTATGTGAAGGGCGAGGACGACGAGCTGCGCCAGCAGCCGGGCGAGACGGTGCGAGTGCCGCTGACGCTGCTTCAGGACGTGGTGGACTCGGTGAAGGACTGCCCCGGCGACTGCATCCACGTGCGCCGGGTCAACGACCGGGTCGAGGTCTTCGGGCCTGACGCCGAGTAGGCCGAGCAGGCCCGGGCCGGCACGGTCCGGGCACGGCCTAGGTGAGGGCCAGTGGGGCGGCGGTCTGGGAACGGTCCCAGGCGCCGCCCTTGTGCGTCCAGGTGAGGTCGAGCGAGATGTCGGGGGCGAAGCGCGGCACCTCGTCGCTCGAGTACCCCTGCGCGTGGCCGGTGATGGCGCCGTCCGAACGCAGCGCGAGCCGACTGACGATCAGGTTCTCGCGCTCCGAGAGCAGGGTGGCGAGCACGGCGGGGCGGCCGCCGGGGCCGGGGCCGAGCAGGAAGACGCCGTCGGGCGGGGTGCCGTTCCCGGCCGCGCAGTGCGCGGCGGTGACGGTACCGGGCCGGCCGTCGCCGAGGTCGGCGGCGAAGCTGACGGCTATGGTCACCGGGAACGGCCCGCAGTCGAGCGGGAGTTCGGCCCGGGCCGGATCGGGCGCGGCGGCCGCGGGCAGGGCCTTGGGGGTGGGCCGGGCGGGCCCGGTGGTGCCGCCGGCGGGGCCGGCGGCGAGTGCGGCCGCCACCACGGCGGCGCAGCCTCCCACCGTCACGCCCCAGTGCCAGGGGGTGGTGCGCCCCCGACCGGGGCCGGTGCGGCCCGTCGCGGTCCGCTGTCCAGCCGTCGTCCCGACCGCGGTCTCCACCAGGCGTCCCCTCCAGTGGTCTGTGTGAGCGAGCATCGTCCCACACCGGGGCGGCCGGGAGGTGTCACGGGTGTGCGGGAACGCGGGAGGGGTGGTACGGCGATGCCGTACCACCCCTCCGGGAGGTGTTCTCAGCCGAGGTCGACCTGGTCGGCGCCCTCGGTGCGGGCGGCGGCCCGGGCGGCCGCGCGCTCCTGCAGGGTGGGCTCGGGGGCCCCGTTGTCGTACTCCTCGCCGTAGGCGCCCTTGGCCGGGCGGCGGCGGCGCAGCGGCGGCTCGACGCCGTCGGCGAGGCGCCGGGCGGTGAGCAGGAAGCCGGTGTGGCCGATCATCCGGTGGTCCGGGCGGACGGCCAGGCCCTCCAGGTGCCAGGTGCGGACCATGGTCTCCCAGGCCTGCGGCTCGGTGTAGGTCCCGTGCTCGCGCAGCGCCTCGACGGTCCTGGACATCTGCGTGGTGGTGGCCACGTAGCAGCAGATGAGGCCGCCGGGGACGAGCGCCTTGGAGGCGACGTCCAGGCACTCCCAGGGGGCGAGCATGTCCAGGATGACGCGGTCGACGTCGGACTCGACCAGGTTGTCCTGGAGGTCGCCGACGGTGAGCTTCCACGCCGGGTGCGGGCCGCCGAAGTAGCGCTCGACGTTGGACTGCGCGATGTCGGCGAAGTCCTGGCGGCGCTCGTACGAGGCGAGCAGGCCGGTGTCGCCGACGGCGCGCAGCAGGTACGTGGACAGCGCGCCGGAGCCGACGCCGGCCTCGACCACGCGGGCACCCGGGAAGATGTCGGCCATCGCCAGGATCTGCCCCGCGTCCTTGGGGTAGATCACGGCGGCGCCGCGCGGCATGGACAGGACGTAGTCGGGGAGCAGGGGGCGCAGCGCGAGGTACGGGACGTTCCCCGTGGTGCGCACGACCGTGCCCTCGGGGGCGCCGATCAGCTCGTCGTGGGGGAACGCACCCTTGTGGGTGTGGAACTGGTTCCCGGCCTGGAGCGTGAACGTGTAGTGGCGGCCCTTGGGGTCGGTCAGCTGGACCTGGTCCCCGACCTGGAAGGGCCCGCGTCGGCGGGTGGCACCGGTCGGTTCGGACATGCGGACAATCCTAAGGGAAGCGCGCCGTCCGCCTGACCAGGTGATCGTCCCCGCCTTGCCGGGCGGTGGTCTCAGCGGCCGCTGACGGCGGCGGTCAGCCGCTGTTCGATGTCGGTGAGCGTGGCGACGCCGAACACCCGTCCGTCCTCCTCGACCACCAGGTACTCCCCGGCGGGGGTGGCCCGGACGGCGCGCAGCAGGTCCTCGCCGGCGAGGTCGGCGGAGAGCCGCAGCCCGGGTTCGAGGTCGCGGGCGAGCGGGCCGACGGCGACCCAGGGGCGGCGGTGCTCGGGGACGGCGCGCACGGCGGACTCGCGGACGAGGGCGATCGGCTCGCCGCGCCCGTCGACGACGACGACGGCGCCGGCCTGGGCCTCGTGGGCGCGCCGCATGGCCTCGCCGAGCGGGGTGTCGGCGGTGACCTCGACGGCCCGGCGGGCGAGGTCGCGCAGCCGCAGGCCGGGCAGGACCTCCTTGAGCCGGGCGTTGCGCAGGGCGCCGGTGGCGCCGTTCCAGATGATGGCGGCGAGGACGGCGGCGAGGACGGCGTCGACCAGGGTGTCGGTGCGGCTGCGGTCGAGTTCGCGGGCGGAGCTGACCAGCGGCAGGCCGATCAGGACGGCGACGGCGAGCACCCGGCCGGCCCAGGCGGCGGCGACGGTGCCGGTCATCGGCCGTCCGGTGACCGCCCAGACGACGGCGCGCAGCATCCGGCCGCCGTCGAGCGGCAGGCCGGGCAGCAGGTTGAAGGCGGCGACGACGAGGTTGGAGACCATCAGGCCGGTGAGCAGGACGCCGGGGACGGTGGACAGCTCGACGGCCTGGAGGGCGAGGTAGAACACGCCGCCGAGGACGAGCGAGAGCAGTGGGCCGACGAAGGCCAGCCAGAACTCGCGCCAGGGGCGTTCGGCCTCGTTCTCGATCTCCGAGACGCCGCCGAAGAACTGCAGCTGGATGCGGCGCACGCCGAGCTTGTAGCGCAGGGCGACCAGGGTGTGGGCGAGTTCGTGGATCAGCACCGAGCCGTAGAAGGCGACGGCGAAGAAGAAGGCGAGGAGGTAGCGGGCGGCGCCGAGCTCGGGCAGGACCCGGTCGAGCTGGCCGCCGAAGACCCAGGTGATGAGGGCGGCGATGACGAACCAGGACGGGGTGACGTAGATCGGTACGCCGAAGGGGCGGCCCATCAGGATGCCGCCGCGGGGCTCCGGGTCCTCGGGCGGCGGGGGCCCGGGCCGGGTGCCGCTGTCGTGCGGTGGCTGGTCGGAGGTCCGCCGGCCACTGGAGTCGCTCACCGTGTTCCCTTCGTCCGTCTGCCACCGGCGCGCGCCGCGCGCCGGTGCGCCCACGCTACGTGATCGGGGCGGTCGTCCGGCGCGCGCCCCTCGCCTTCCCACTGCCTTCATACCCACCCGCGGGCGGCTTGCGGCAGCACCGTGGCAGCGGGATGACAGCGCAGGGCAATAGGGTCTGGGGTATGCAGCAGACCGAGACCAGCAGCGCCGTCGTGGCCCCGGCGCGGGCGGCGGCGGCCCCGACCGGGCTGTCCCCGTCGCGCGCGGGCGACTTCCTGACCTGCCCGCTGTTGTACCGGCTGCGGGTGATCGACCGGCTGCCGGAGCCGCCGAGCTCGGCGGCGACCCGGGGCACGCTGGTGCACGCGGTGCTGGAGCGGCTGTTCGACTCCCCGGCCGCGGACCGTACGCCGGAGCGGGCGCTGGGGCTGCTGCGCCCGCAGTGGGAGCGGCTGCTGGGCGAGCGGCCGGAGCTGGCCGGGCTGTTCCCGGAGGACCCGGACGGCGCGGCGCTGACGCGCTGGCTGGGGGACGCGGAGAAGCTGGTCGCCCAGTGGTTCCGGCTGGAGGACCCGACCCGGCTGCACCCGGTGGAGCGCGAGCTCTACGTGGAGACGGCCCTGGAGTCGGGGCTGCTGCTGCGCGGCTACATCGACCGGGTCGACGTCGCACCGACCGGCGAGGTCCGGTTGGTGGACTACAAGACCGGCCGGGCGCCCTCGAGGGATTTCGAGGGCAGGGCGATGTTCCAGATGAAGTTCTACGCGCTGGTGGTCTGGCGCTGGAAGGGCGTGCTCCCCCGGCGGCTGCAGCTGGTCTACCTGGGCGGCGGCGGGGACGTGGTCAGCTACGACCCGGACGAGGCGGACCTGCTGGCCGTGGAGCGCAAGCTGCTGGCGCTGTGGGAGCGGATCGGCCTGGCGGTGGCGACCGGCGACTTCCCGGCGACCCGCAACCGGCTCTGCGACTGGTGCGACCACCGGGCCAGCTGTCCGGAGTTCGGCGGCACGCCCCCGCCGTACCCGCTGCCACTGGCGCGTACGCCCGACGAGGACGATCCCACGGGGGATCCGACGAGCAAGGAGTCCTAGGTGACGATCCGAGTGCTGCTGGTCGACGACCAGCCGCTGCTGCGCACCGGTTTCCGGATGATCCTGGAGGCCGAGTCCGACCTGGTGGTGGTCGGTGAGGCCGGCGACGGCCAGCAGGCGCTTGACCAGGTGCGGGCGCTGCAGCCCGATGTGGTGCTGATGGACATCCGGATGCCGCGGATGGACGGGGTGGAGGCGACCCGCCGGATCGCCGGTCCGGGGCGGGACGGCCCGGCGAAGGTGCTGGTGCTGACCACCTTCGACCTGGACGAGTACGTGGTGGAGGCGCTGCGCGCGGGTGCGAGCGGCTTCCTGCTGAAGGACGTGCCGGCGGAGGAGCTGGTGCAGGCGATCCGGGTGGTGGCGGACGGCGCGGCGATGCTGGCGCCGTCGATCACCCGCCGGCTGCTGGACATGTACGCCACCAAGCTGCCCTCGGGCGAGGAGGCGCCGCCGCAGGCGCTGAACGCGCTGACCGAGCGGGAGCTGGAGGTGCTGAAGCTGGTGGCGCGCGGGCTGTCGAACGCCGAGATCGCGGCGGAGCTGTTCGTCAGCGAGACGACGGTGAAGACGCATGTCGGCCATGTGCTGACGAAGCTGCAGCTGCGCGACCGGGTGCAGGCGGCGGTGTACGCGTACGAGAGCGGCCTGGTGCGGCCGGGCGCGCTGTAGGCGCCGGGAACGGACGGCGGCCCGTCCGCCACCGCCCCGGTCCGGGGTGGTGGCGGACGGGCCGCTTCGTCGTGGGCGGGGCGCCGGCCCCTAGGGTCACTTGCCCTTGCCGACCCGGCCGATCTCCCAGAAGCGGAAGAAGCCGGTGGTGTCGACGGTCGACTCCACGCCGGTGATGTTGGACCGGGAGGTGTAGAACGCCTTGTTCTGGAACAGCGGGATCAGCGGGACGTTCTCGGCCACGATGCCCTGGATCTGGGCGTAGAGGCTGCTGGCGGTGGCCCGGTCGGTCTGCTTGAGGGTGTCGGGCACCAGCTTCTGGCTGATCCGCGGGTCGTCCCAGCCGTGGTGGTAGGAACCGCCCTCGACGATCAGCGGCGCGACGTAGTTGTCCGGGTCCGGGTAGTCCGCGAACCAGCCGATCAGGTACATCTGGTACTTGCTCTCGTTCCAGCCCTTCTTGAAGGCGTCCCAGTCGGGCTCCTGCTGGACGGTGACCTGGAACAGGCCGCCGGCCTCCAGCTGCTTCTTGAGGGTCTCGGCCTCGACGGCCTCGGCGCGCGAGCGCGACCAGGTGAGGTTGAGCTTGACCGGGGTGGCCACCTTGGCGGCGGCGAGGATCGCCTTGGCCTTGGCGGGGTCCTGGTCGCCGTAGCGGTCGAAGAAGGCCGTGTTGTGGCCGGTGACGCCGGCCGGGACCATCGAGTACAGCGCCTGGACGGTGCGCGCGAAGACGTCGCGGGAGAGCGACTTGCGGTCGACCAGCTGGGCGGCGGCCTGACGGACGGCGACGTTGCCGGCGGTGGCGTCCTTGGTGTTGAACACCAGGTAGCGGGTGTCGTTGCTGTCGCCCTCGACGACGCGCAGGTCGGTCTTGCCGCCCTGCTGGTCGGAGAGGATCTGCGCGGCGGTGTTCGGCTCCAGGCTGTTGTCGGCCAGGTCGACCTCACCGTTGTCGATCGCGGTCTTGAGGTCGGTCGGCTTGTCGAAGTAGCGCAGCACGAACTTCTTGTTCCGCAGCTTGGCGTCGCCGGTGTACTTGTCGTTCGGCAGGAGCACGACCTTGGCCGGGCCGCTCTTGGGGGTCGCCTCGATGGAGTCGATCCGGTACGGGCCGGAGCCGACCAGCTTGTCGTTCGACAGCGCCCTGTCGGCCGGGAAGACCTCCTGGTCGACGATGGCGCCGGCCGGGCCGGCCAGCTTGGCCGGGAGGGTGGCGTCGGGCTGGGCGAGGTGGAAGAGCACCTCGGTGTCGTTGACCGCCTCGACCGTCTTGATCGACGACAGCAGGCCGGCCGGGCCGTTGGCGTCGTTGATCTTCAGGGTCCGCTGGATCGAGTGGACGACGTCGGCGGAGGTCAGCGCGTGGCCGTTGGAGAACTTCAGCCCGCTCTTGAGCGTGCAGTGGTACTGGGTGGCGTCGCCGGCGGTGAACTCGCAGGCCTGGGCGGCGTCCGGGGTGGGGGCGCTGGACGCGGCCGGGTAGCTCAGCAGCGACTGGAAGGTGTTGCGCAGCAGCAGCCAGGAGCCGGCGTCGTAGGCGACGGCCGGGTCCAGGGCGGTGGTCGTCGCGGTGGTGCCCAGGGTGATCGCCTTGTCGCCGTCGCCCTTGACGGCGTCGGTCACCGAGCCGCAGCCGGCCACCGACACGGCCACGATTCCGGCGCAGCCGAGCGCGGCCAGTCGTTCAGCGGAGTTCTTCACGGGTCGCGTCCTTCTGGGTGCGGGGCTGCGACCGCGGGCACGACGGGGGTGCCCGTCAGCGGCGGTGCCTGGGCTCGGGGGTGGAACGAACTGGAGTAGCGTGCCATATCGAACACACACCCCCGATACCCGCACAGGTGACAGTTGGGACACGGGCGGGTGCGCTGGGCTGGCCTCTCCTACGAGTTGTCAGGCAATGCCCGTTTTCTCCCCGGGCAGTCTCCCGGCCCGGCCGGATCCGTCCGCTTACCGGTCGGTACTGGCGCTCCGCAATGAGACGACAATCACACTCGCGAGGCGACCAGCGAGCGCAGCAGCTCCAGATCGACCTGTTCCAGCGAGGACAGCACCAGGCGCCCCGGTGCGGGCTCGATCGGCGCCACCGAGGGGACGGCGATCACCGGGCAGCCGGCCGCCTCGGCGGCCCGCACCCCGGTCGGCGCGTCCTCCACCACCACGCAGCGGGCCGGTTCGGCGCCGAGCCGGCGGGCCGCCTCCAGGTACGGGTCCGGGTGCGGCTTGGTGCGGGCCACCTCGTCGCCCGCGACCGAGAAGGCGAAGTGCTCGGCGCCGAGCGAGCGGAGCACGAGGTCGATGATGTGCCGGTGCGAGGCGGACACCAGGGCGGCCGGGATGCCGTGCGCGGCCAGCGTGTTGAGCAGCCGCTCGGCGCCCGGCATCAGCGGCACCCCGCCGTCCAGCAGGTCGACGAAGCGCCGGTTGATCAGCACCGTCAGCTCGGCCGGCGAGAGGTCCACCCCGGTGCTGGCCAGCAGGTGGTCGATGACCCGGGTCATCGGGCCGCCGACCACCTGGGCGCGGTCCTCGGCGGTCAGCTCGTGGCCCAGCTCGGCGAAGAGCGAGGCCTCCGCCTGCCACCAGTAGTCCTCGGTGTCGACCAGCGTCCCGTCCATGTCCAGCAGCACCGCCTGCAGGCCCCGGTCATCGTCGCCGCGGCCGAGGGTCGGGGTGGCGGTGGAGATGGTGGTCATTGGCGGGATCCTTCCGTCCGTGCCCGGATCGGACCCGGGGATGGCACAGGCCGGCCCGCATTTGAGCGGACCGGCCCGTTCAGGATCATCAAGGATACGCCCGGGTACCCCGAATGAAGCGAACGCTGCGCAGCGTGGGCATTACCGGGCGTTGAAGTACTTGGCCTCCGGGTGGTGGATCACGATCGCGTCGGTGGACTGCTCGGGGTGCAGCTGGAACTCCTCGGAGAGCACCACGCCGATCCGCTCGGGCTTGAGCAGCTCGGCGATCTTGGCGCGGTCCTCCAGCTCCGGGCAGGCCCCGTAGCCGAGCGAGAACCGGGCGCCGCGGTACTTGAGCGCGAACATGTCCTTGACGTCCTGCGGGTCCTCGTCGCCGAAGCCCAGCTCGTAGCGGACCCGGGCGTGCCAGAACTCGGCCAGCGCCTCGGCCAGCTGGACGGACAGGCCGTGCAGCTCCAGGTAGTCCCGGTAGGAGTTGTCGGCGAACAGCTCGTTGGCCGCCTCGGAGATCCGGTTGCCCATGGTGACCACCTGGAGGCCCAGCACGTCGCGGACCCCGGACTCCTCCGGACGGAAGAAGTCGGCCAGGCAGAGCCGGCGCCCGCGCCGCTGGCGCGGGAAGGTGAAGCGGGTCCGCTCGCTGCCGTCCTCGTGGAAGACGACCAGGTCGTCGCCCTTGGAGTTGGCCGGGTAGAAGCCGTAGACGACCGCCGCCTCCAGCCAGCCCTCGGTCTGCAGCCGGTCCAGCCACATCCGCAGCCGCGGCCGGCCCTCGGTCTCCACCAGCTCCTCGTACGAGGGGCCGTCGCCGCTCCGGGCGGCCTTGAGGCCCCACTGCCCCTTGAACAGCGCGTCCTCGTCCAGCCAGGAGGAGTAGTCGGCGAACGGCACGCCCTTGACGATCCGGTCGCCCCAGAACGGCGGCTCGGGCACCCGGTTGTCGACCGCGACGTCGGAGCGGATCTGGCCGAGGTTGACCTCCTCCGGCTCCTCGACCTCGACCCGGGCGTGCCGGCGCTGCTTGAGCTCCGGCAGGGTGGCGCCGGGCACGCCGCGCTTGACCGCGATCAGCGCGTCCATCAGCCGCAGGCCCTCGAAGGCGTCCCGGGCGTAGCGGACCTCGCCCTCGTAGATCTCGTGCAGGTCCTGCTCGACGTAGGCGCGGGTCAGCGCGGCGCCGCCGAGGATCACCGGGTAGTCGGCCGCCAGCTTGCGCTGGTTCAGCTCCTGCAGGTTCTCCTTCATGATCACGGTGGACTTCACCAGCAGGCCGGACATCCCGATGACGTCCGCCCGGTGCTCCTGGGCGGCGTCCAGGATCGCCGAGACCGGCTGCTTGATGCCCAGGTTGACCACGGTGTAGCCGTTGTTGGACAGGATGATGTCGACCAGGTTCTTGCCGATGTCGTGGACGTCGCCCTTGACGGTGGCCAGCACGATGGTGCCCTTGCCCTCGTCGTCGGACTTCTCCATGTGCGGCTCCAGGTGGGCCACCGCGGTCTTCATGACCTCGGCCGACTGGAGCACGAACGGCAGCTGCATCTGGCCGGAGCCGAACAGCTCGCCGACCACCTTCATGCCCGCCAGCAGCGTGCTGTTGACGATCTCCAGTGCCGGGCGCTCCGTCAGCGCCTCGTCGAGGTCGGCCTCCAGGCCGTTCCGCTCGCCGTCGATGATCCGGCGCTGGAGCCGCTCCTCCAGCGGCAGCGCGGCCAGCTCCTCCGCCTTGGAGGCCCTGACCGAGGAGGAGGAGACGCCCTCGAACAGCTGCAGCAGCTTCTGGAGCGGGTCGTAGCCCTCGCTGCGCCGGTCGTACACCAGGTCGAGCGCGACCTCGCGCTGGTCCTCGGGGATCCGCGCCATCGGCAGGATCTTGGAGGCGTGCACGATCGCCGAGTCCAGGCCCGCCTCGACGCACTCGTTCAGGAAGACCGAGTTGATCACCATCCGGGCGGCCGGGCTGAGGCCGAAGGAGATGTTGGACAGGCCGAGGGTGGTCTGCACGTCCGGGTGGCGGCGCTTGAGCTCGCGGATCGCCTCGATGGTCTCGATGCCGTCCCGGCGCGACTCCTCCTGACCGGTGCCCAGGGTGAACGCCAGGCAGTCGACCAGGATCGAGCCCTCGTCGACGCCGTACTCGCCGGTCAGCTGGGCGATCAGCCGCTCGGCGATCTCGACCTTCTTGGCGGCGGTGCGGGCCTGGCCCTCCTCGTCGATGGTCAGCGCGATCAGGCCGGCGCCGTGCTCGCGGGCCAGCGAGGCGATCCGGCCGAAGCGGGTGTCCGGGCCGTCGCCGTCCTCGTAGTTCACCGAGTTCAGCACGGCGCGCCCGCCGAGCGACTCCAGACCGGCCCGCAGCACCTCCGGCTCGGTGGAGTCCAGCACGATCGGCAGGGTGGAGGCGGTGGCCAGCCGGCCGGCGATCTCCTTCATGTCGGCGACGCCGTCCCGGCCGACGTAGTCCACGCAGAGGTCCAGCAGGTGGGAGCCGTCCCGGATCTGGTCCCGGGCGATCTCCACGCAGGCCTGCCAGTCGCCGGCCAGCATCGACTCGCGGAACTTCTTCGAACCGTTGGCGTTGGTGCGCTCGCCGATCGCCAGGTACGAGGTGTCCTGGCGGAACGGCACCGACTGGTACAGCGAGGACGCGGCCGACTCGGGGCGCGGCTCGCGCGGGGCGACCGGACGGCCCTGCACCCGCTCGACCACCTGGCGCAGGTGCTCGGGGGTGGTGCCGCAGCAGCCGCCGACCAGCGAGAGCCCGTAGTCGCGGGTGAACAGGTCGTGCGCGTCGGCCAGCTCGGACGGGCTCAGCGGGTAGTGCGCGCCGTCCTTGCCCAGCACCGGCAGGCCCGCGTTGGGCATGCAGGACAGCCCGATCCGGGCGTTCTTCGCCAGGTAGCGCAGGTGCTCGCTCATCTCGGCCGGGCCGGTGGCGCAGTTCAGACCGATGTAGTCGACGCCGAGCGGCTCCAGCGCGGTCAGCGCGGCGCCGATCTCCGAGCCGAGCAGCATGGTGCCGGTGGTCTCCACCGTCACCTGGACCAGCACCGGCAGGTCCAGGCCCGCCTCGGCCAGGGCCTGCTTGGAGCCCAGGATCGCGGCCTTGGTCTGCAGCAGGTCCTGGCTGGTCTCCACCAGCAGGGCGTCCGCGCCGCCGGCGATCAGACCGGCCGCGTTCACCCGGAAGCCCTCGCGCAGGACCTCGTACGGGGCGTGGCCCAGGGTCGGCAGCTTGGTGCCGGGGCCGATCGAGCCGAGCACCCAGCGGGTGCGGCCGTCCCCGGCGGCGTGCGCGTCGGCGGCCTCGCGGGCCAGCCGGGCACCGGCCTCGGAGAGCTCGAAGATCCGGTCGGCGATCTCGTACTCGCCGAGCGCGGAGAAGTTGGCGCCGAAGGTGTTGGTCTCCACGCAGTCCACGCCCACCGCGAAGTAGGCGTCGTGGACCGAGCGGACGATGTCGGGCCTGGTCAGGTTGAGGACCTCGTTGCAGCCCTCCAGGTTCTGGAAGTCCTCCAGCGTCGGGTCCTGCGCCTGGAGCATGGTGCCCATCGCTCCGTCGGCGACCACCACCCGGGTGGCGAGTGCCTCACGCAGCGCGTTCGCGCGGCTCTGCGGGGTGACGGACGGGCTGGCGGCAATGGCCATGGGGCTTCTCCCTGGGTGCGACGGCTGTCGGCTTTGCGAACCCGCTGAATCGGGGACGCACGTGGCCAGGGTATCCGGCCCCCGCCGGGAGAAGGCCACCTATTCCGTATCCTGAACGCTCGGCCGAACAGGGGGGAACGACCGGGTGACCAGGATTCGGACACTGATACGAGATGGCGTCCGGCGGACCGGGAGCGCCGCGGCCGCCCGGACGCGGGCGCTCCGGTCCCGCTGGCGCGGCTGGTCGCGATGGCGCAAGAGCCTGGTCGTGGCCCTGACGGCGCTGGCCGTGGTGCTGGTCCCGGTCGGCTCGGCGGCGCTCGCGCTGCGCCTGCAGTACGTCGGCGACCCCTCCCCCGAGGCCCGCAGCCGCGGCCGTGACGCACTCTGGCTCGGCCACGCCTGGGTGGACGGCCGGAAGAGTGACGCGGACCTCGCGGCGCTCGCCGAACGGCTGGCCGGCACCGGCGTCCGCGACCTCTATGTGCACACCGGTCCGCTGGAGCACGACGGCTCGCTGCCGCCCGCCGTGCACCCCCGGGCCCGCTGGTTCACCGAGGCCGCGCACCGGGCGCTGCCCGGGGTCCGGGTGCAGAGCTGGCTCGGCGACGAGGTGAAGCCCGAGAAGGACGCCCTGGACCTGGAGGACGCCGCCACCCGCGACCGGGTCACCGCCTCCGCCCGCCAGGTCCTGGACCTCGGCTTCGACGGCGTGCACTTCGACATGGAGCCGATCCGGCCCGGCTCCGCCGGCTGGCTCGCCCTGCTCGACCAGGTCCGCCCGGTCACCGCCGGGCGTGGCGCGAAACTGTCCGTCGCCGCCCCGCAGATCGACCCGCTGCCCTACCAGCACACCGTCGCCATCGCGCTCACCGACCACGGCAAGTGGTGGGACCAGGCGTACTTCACCGCCACCGCCCGCCGGGTCGACCAGATCGCGGTGATGACCTACGACTCCAGCATGCCGACCGAGGGGTTCTACGGCGCCTACAACGCCTACCAGACCGAACTCGCCCTGGAGGCCACCCCGGCGGAGGTCGACCTGCTGATGGGCCTGCCGTTCTACTGGGAGGACAAGTGGGGCCACTGGGGCCGCGCCGAGACGGTGACCGCCGGGATCCGGGGCGTCCGGCTGGGCCTGGGCCGGCAGGACCCGCACCGGCCGAACTTCGGCGTCGGCCTGTACGTGGACTTCGCCGCCACCGAGCAGAACTGGGCCGACTACCGGCGCGACTGGGTCCGCTGACCTAGCCGGACGTGGCCATCCGGTGGGCGAGTGCGCTCAGGTAGCGGTGGACGGTGGCGCCCTCGCCGGTCAGGTAGTGGGAGACGGCCCGGTACAGCGGCTGGTACACCTCGCCGTGCTCGGTGACGGTGAGCGTGCAGCCCCGGCCCGCCGGCGTCAGTACGTACGTCCAGGTGCCGCCGTAGGGCAGGTCCGGGTCGGCGATGCCGGTCACCAGGCGGTGCGGGGCGGCGCTCTCCACGACCTCGTAGGTGGTGTGGCCGTGCTTGCCGTACTCGCGCCAGCGGGGGTGGCCCGCGGCGGTGGCGGGCAGCCGCTCGACGTGCGCCAGCCCCGGGCGCCAGGCCGGGAAGAAGTCGACGGCGGTCAGGACGTCCCAGACCTCGTCGGGCGGCCGGTCCAGTTCGAGCCCGCCCTCGCTGACGTGTTCCACCGGCAGCCGCCGGCCCGCGGCCAGCACCGCCGCCGCCAGCCCCGCCGTGACCGCCACCACCGCGGCCGCCCCGGCCGCCGTCCACCGCCATCCGCTCATCCGCCGGCTCCTCACACCCTGCGCGCCCGGCCCCACCACCCATCATCGCGCCGTCCCGCCGCCCGGGCGCGGCCGGACCCGGGGCGGTCCCCCGGGGCCCGCCGGGATAACCGCTGGATCGTGGCCGCCCCCTCGCCCAGACTGTCCCGGTGGCCCGGCGGAACGGCGCTTCAAAGCCCGTAGGCTGGGCAGGTAGGGACCATGGAGCGAGGCGTTCCATGGGTGACGAGAGGTTCGACCGTCGGCTTCCGACCGCCGGCACCCGGGCATTCCCGGCCGGGTGGCACGGTGGCTGCCGACCGGAGGGAGACGCTGGGTGATCGAGCTGGAGGAAGTTCCCGAGTTGATCGACCCGGTGATGGTGTGCGCCTTCGAGGGGTGGAACGACGCGGGTGACGCCGCCTCGGCCGCGCTGGCGCACCTGGACGAGACCTGGGGCGGCAAGGTCTTCGCCGCGCTCGACGCGGAGGAGTACTACGACTTCCAGGTCAACCGGCCCACCGTGTGGCTGGACGGCGGGGTGCGCCGGATCACCTGGCCCACCACCCGGCTCTCGGTGATCCGCGTCACCGAGCCGACCACCCGGGACGTCGTGCTGGTCCGCGGCATCGAGCCGAGCATGCGCTGGCGCTCGTTCTGCAACGAGCTGCTCGGCTTCGCGCACGAGCTGGGCGTGGAGCTGGTGGTGATCCTGGGCGCGCTGCTCGGCGACACCCCGCACAGCCGCCCGGTGCCGGTCAGCGGTGTCACCTCGGACCCGGAGCTGGCCCGCCGGCTGGAGCTGGAGGAGAGCCGCTACGAGGGACCGACCGGGATCGTCGGGGTGCTCCAGGAGGCGTGCACGCACGCCGGGGTGCCGGCCGTGACGCTGTGGGCGGCGGTGCCGCACTACGTCGCGCAGCCGCCGAACCCCAAGGCCACCCTGGCGCTGGTCAACAAGCTGGAGGACCTGCTGGACCTGCGCATCCCGCCGGGCGAGCTCGGCGAGGACGCCCGGGCGTGGCAGCTGGGCGTGGACCAGCTGGCCGCCGAGGACAGCGAGGTCGCCGAGTACGTCCAGCAGTTGGAGGAGGCGCAGGACACCGCGGAGCTGCCGGAGGCCTCGGGCGACGCGATCGCCCGGGAGTTCGAGCGGTACCTGCGACGCCGGGAGAACGTCGGGCCGACCGGTGAGAAGCCCGTCTCCGGGCACGCCACCGCGGAGCGGCCGGCCGAGCCGGAGCCGCCGTCGGCCCGGGAGAGCCAGGACGGCGCCGAGGAGGACTGAGCCCCCGGCAGGGACGCCGCAGAAACGCCGGAGGGGCGTCGGGGCCAGTGGCCTCGACGCCCCTCCGGCGTTCGTACGACGACGCGCCCTACAGCGCGACGCCGAGCAGTGCGTCCACGGTGCGGGTGACCAGGCCCGGGGCCCCGATCCCGGTACCGCCGTCGCTCTCCTGCGCGGCGGCCCAGCGGTCCACCGCGGCCAGCGCGGCCGGGGCGTCCAGGTCGTTCGCGAGCGCGGCGCGGACCTCGGCGAGCAGCTGCTCGGCGGGCGGGCCGTCCGGGCGGGAGACCGCGGCGCGCCAGCGGGCGAGCCGCTCGACGGCCT
Source organism: Streptomyces sp. XY431 (assembly GCF_001279805.1). NCBI lineage: Bacteria > Bacillati > Actinomycetota > Actinomycetes > Kitasatosporales > Streptomycetaceae > Streptomyces > Streptomyces sp. XY431. The sequence continues at coordinate 5,800 of NZ_LGDO01000369.1, read as the reverse complement.
CGTCCAGGGTGCCCTTGGTCCACTCCCAGTCCTCGCGGTAGTGGTGCGAGAGCAGGGCCAGCCGGATCGCCGCCGGGTCGACGCCCTCGCGGCGCAGGGCCGAGACGAAGACCAGGTTGCCGCGGGACTTGGACATCTTGTGGCCGTCCAGGCCGACCATGCCGGCGTGCACGTACGCCTGGGCGTACGGGTGGGCGCCGGTGGCGACCTGGGCGTGCGCGGCGCCCATCTCGTGGTGCGGGAAGGACAGGTCGCTGCCGCCGCCCTGGATGTCGAAGGACATGCCGAGGAACTGCAGGGCGATCGCGACGCACTCGATGTGCCAGCCGGGGCGGCCGTGGCCGAGCTCGGTGTCCCAGGCGGGCTCGCCGGGGCGGGCGGCCAGCCACAGCAGGGCGTCCAGCGGGTGGCGCTTGCCGGGGCGGTCCGGGTCGCCGCCGCGCTCGGCGAAGACCGGGTGCATGGCCTCGCGGGTGAGGCCGGAGACCTCGCCGAAGGTCGGGTCGGACTCGACCGAGAAGTAGATGTCGCCGTCCAGCTCGTAGGCGGCGCCGCTCGCGAGCAGCTTCTGGACCAGCGGGACGATCCACGGGATGGACTCGACGGCGCCGATGTAGTGGGCCGGCGGGAGCAGCCGAAGCGCGGTCATGTCCTCGCGGAACAGCGCGGTCTCGCGCTCGGCGAGGGCCACCCAGTCCTGTCCGGTCTCGACCGCGCGCTGGAGCAGGGGGTCGTCGACGTCGGTGACGTTCTGCACGTAGAGGACGTCGTGGCCGGCGTCCTTCCACACCCGCTGCACCAGGTCGAAGGCGTTGTAGGTGGCGGCGTGGCCCATGTGGGTCGCGTCGTAGGGCGTGATGCCGCAGACGTAGATCCGGGCGGGGCCGTCCTGCGGCACGACCTCCCGGATGCCTCCCGTCGCGGTGTCGTGGATTCGAAGGGGGAGCCCCTGACCAGGCAGGGCGGGAACCTCGGAGGCGGGCCAGGCATGCATGGCATCGACTTTAACCTTGAGAACATTTGAAAGCCTAACCAGTCGGCAAGATCGACTGGATTCGTCTGCTTTCGCGGCCCGGGCGGTTCCTGATCGATTGTGTCCGACTGCCCCCGCCGGGCCGCCGGCGCGGAATTACGCCGGAACCACGCCGGAAGCACGCCGGAACCGCCCCGCGCACGGCCACGCGGGGCGGTCCGGGCGGACGGGCGGCCCGGTCGGCCCTGCCGCCGACCGGGCGCCCGCGACCCTCCGGGCATACGGCCGGAGCCGCTACAACCGCTGCCAGAGGGCCGGCACGTTCGGCGGCTCCCACCCCGTGATGGCGGTGTGCCCCTGGAGGCACCGGTAGGAGACGCCGCCGTAGGTGACGCGGTCGCCCGCGTTGTAGAAGGTGCCCGCGGCCCAGGTCCCGCCCGGCGGCGTGGTGGGGGGCGTACTGGTGGGCGGGGTGGTCGGGCCGGTGGGGGTGGCGGTCGGGGTCGGGGTCTGCGGCACGTTGAGCACGAAGTCGTAGGTGCCCTCCTTCGCCGAGCCGACCTGACGGACGTTCATCAGCAGCCGCGCGTCGTAGATGGTGTCGGTGCTGTTGCGCGGCTCGTTCGGGAAGTACAGCTGGGTGGTGAGCACCGGCCGGCCGGGCGCCTGGAGCTTGACGTGGATGTGCCGGGTGCGGCCCGGGTAGAGGCCGGGCACGATCGTGGTGAGGCTGAACGCGCCCTGGGCGTTGGTGAACTGGTGCCCGCGGAAGGTGAACCCGACGTTGTCGTAGGCGCCGTTCACATCGGCCTGCCAGAAGTCCAGCAGGACGCCGGACAGGGGCAGGCAGGCACGGCCGAAGACGTAGCCGCTGACGGTGAGCCTGGTGCCCGGGGTGCTGTCGGTGATGAGCGAGGTGCGCAGCGGCGAGTTGGGCTTGAAGTACGGCCCCTCGGTTTGCTCTACGGTCGGGGCGTCGCCGTCGTGGCACTCGGGGGTGTAGTCCGGCATCTCGCCGGTGCCGACCCGGTCGCGGGCCAGCGCGACGCCGCCGCCGACCAGCAGGGGGGCGGTGCCGAGAACGGCGGCTGCCCGGAGGACGGTCTTGCGGCTAATCCGGCGGTCGGTGGGACCGTCCGTCCCGGTGACGGGCTCTTCGGACGCGGGCATGCGCCGACTCCTTCGCTGTGGGTGTGGGGGATCTGCCGGTGTCGATGGGAATGACGGCCCTTGCCATGGTGGGGGCATGACAAGGACCGGGCCGGCGGGCCGCCCGCTCGCGCCGGGCGGTCCGCCGGTGGCCGACAGTCAACCTACGGGCCGTCCGGACCCGCCGCGATGGACGTGATCCGGGGATCGTGGTGATTTCCTCCGACCCTCGCCCGGAACTCCCCGGGCGTCATCCCGGTCTCCCGGCGGAAGAACCGGCAGAAGTACGCCGGATCCCCGAACCCGGCCTCGCGGGACACCTGTCGGACCGTCAGTTCGGTGCAGGCCAGCAGGCGCTTGGCCTCCAGCGTCTGCTGCTGGCGGATCAGCCGCCCCGGCGTCCGGCCGGTCGCCTGCTTGACCGTCGCCTGGAGGTGCCCCGGGGAGACCCCCAACTCCTGGGCGCAGGAGGCGACCGAGCGTTGCACTCCGCCCGGGGTGGCGATCAGCCGGGTGAACGCGGCGGCGAGGTCGCCGGTGCGGCCCGGCAGCGCCCCCGGGCCGGCCGGCGAACAGGCCCGCAGGGCGCGGACGACCAGGATGTGCAGACTGGCCCGCAGCACCCCCGGATAGCCCGCCGGGCGGGCCCGGTACTCGGCCTCCATGTCCGCCAGCAGCGCGGCGATCGGCCCGGCCTGGTCGCCCAGCCGCACCGCCGGGCGGACGGCCAGGGCGCGCAGCGCGGCGAGGTCCTGCGGATTGGTCAGGAGGAAGTCCTCGTTGAACAGCACGACCTGGCCGGTGAGGTCGTCCGCGTCCACCCAGTGGTGCACCTGGCCGGGCGCGATCACGCACAACTGCGGCGGCCGCAGCGGCCGCTGGACCAGGTCCAGGACGTGGGCGCCGCGGCCGCCGGTGACGTAGACGATCTCGAAGAAGGAGTGCCGGTGGGGGAAGCCGGCCCGGGACAGCGGGCCGATGGTGTCGAAACTGCCGATCGCGAACGGGAGCAGATGCGGCAGCGGGACCTGGAGGCGGTGCAGCGGCAGGTCCAGGTGGGGGGTGGTCCGTCGCTCGTCCATCGTCGCAGTGTGCGGCCAGGGCCTGGCACCGGTCCAGACCACTGTCCGGTACAAGGACCCGCGGACGGGTGGTCCGACGGGCCCGCCGGCCCGGGCTTCGAAGGCCGGGCGGCCCGCCGGACCGTCAGATCGGCGGCCAGGGGATTGACGGCCAGTCCTCGGAGGGCAGCGGATGGGTGCCGGCGGCGAGCAGCGCCGCGACCCGGGCCCTGGTCGCGTCCAGTTCGGCCGCCGTCAGGTGCGGGGCCAGCCGCTCCCCCAGCGCGCCGTCCAGCTGCCCGGCCAGCCCGGCCAGCACCGCCGCCGCCTCCTCGGGCAGCGGGCTCCCGGCCCAGCCCCAGAGCAGGGTGCGCAGCTTGCCCTCGCTGTGGAAGGTGACGCCGTGGTCGATGCCGTAGATCCGGCCGTCCGCGGCCGGGATCAGGTGGCCGCCCTTGCGGTCGGCGTTGTTGAGGACGGCGTCCAGCACCGCGAGCCGGCGCAGCCGCGCGTCGTCGGGGTGGACCAGCAGCGCGGTGCGCCCGTCGCCGACCTCGGCCCGGACGATCGGCAGCCAGCCCTCCTCGGGGCCGCCCGGGTCCTGGAGCGCGAGCAGCGGGTCCGCGTCCGGATCGGGCTCCACCCACAGCTGCACCATGCCGGGGCCGTGCGGGCCGTCCCGCAGCACGGTGGGCGGGACCAGCCCCCAGCCGGTGGCGGCGGACAGCTCGTAGGCGGCGACCTCGCGGCCGGCCAGGGTGCCGTCCGGGAAGTCCCAGAGCGGGCGCTCGCCGGCCACCGGCTTGTAGACGGCCTGCGCGGCGAGGCCGTCGGTGCCGTCGAGGCCGACGGTGCAGTAGAGGGCCGCGTTGGAGGCGTCGGTGAGCCGGCCGTGCACGGTCAGCGCGCCCTCCCGCAGCAGCCGCAGCGCGGTCGGCGGGTCGGCGGCGAGGGCGGCGGCCCCGGCGGGGTCGGCGCGCGGCGGCTCGACCTCGCCGGCCGGGGCGGGCGGCGTGTTCAGCGCCGGTACCCGTTCGCGCGCGGGCACAGGTGGCCCTCCGGGTCGAGCGGCAGGTTGCAGAACGGGCAGGGCTTGCGGCCGGCCGCGACGAGGTCCAGCGCGCGCCTGGCGAACACCCGGGCCATCGCGCCGGAGAGCCGCACCCGGAGCATGTCGGGGCCGTTCTCGTCGTCCTCGAAGACGGCGGCGCCCTCCTCCTCGCCCTCCTCCTCGATCAGCGCCTGCGCCTCGACGACCAGGCAGCTGTCCACGGTGTCCCAGGCCAGCGCCATCGTGCCGACCCGGAACTCCTGCTCCAGCGGCAGGTCCAGCGGCGCGGTGTCCAGCAGCTCCTGCGGGGCGCCGGCCGGGATCGCGGCCTCGCCGCCGCTGCGGCGCAGGGCCTCGTCGAGGACCTCCTCGATCCGCTCGGCGAGCGCGGCGACCTGGGTCTTCTCCAGCAGCACGCTGGTGATCCGCCCCCGGGCGCTGGCCTGGAGGTAGAACGCCCGGGCGCCGGGCTGGCCGACGGTGCCGGCCACGAACCGTTCGGGCTGGTCGTAGAAGTGGACCTGACGGGGCACGCTCTCGCTCCGGATCGTATCGATCGTCGTGGACGTCGGGGACGCCACGGGGTTCGGGGTCGGGCCCGGTGGTCCCGGGGTGCGCGGCGGGGTGCGCCGGGGCCCACTGGTCACCCTACGACCTCCCGGGCCGGGCCGGGGAGCCGAGCCCGGGGGCGGGCGGCTCAGGGTCTGTCCTCCTGGATCCTGTCGGATCAGGCCGCGCCGGTGGAACCGCCGACCACGGCGTCCCCGCCCTCCCGGGCCCGGCCGGGGCGGGCGGCGGGCCGCGGGGCGAGCGAGGCGAGATCGCCGGTGTCGCCCATCCGCAGCACGAACGGGCGGCGCGCGGTGTAGCGGATCGCGGTGACCGAGCAGGGGTCGACGTTGATCCGCTGGAAGTGGTCGAGGTGCAGGCCCAGCGCGTCGGCCACCACGGCCTTGATCACGTCGCCGTGCGAGCAGGCGATCCAGACCGCGTCCTCGCCGTGCTCGGCGGCGATCTTCTCGTTCCACTCGCGGACCGCGTCGACGGTGCGGTGGCTCAGCTCGCGCAGCGACTCGCCGCCGGGGAAGGCGGCGGCGGCCGCGTGGTCCTGGACGGTGCGCCAGAGCGGCTCCTTGGCGAGTTCGGCCAGCGGGCGGCCGGTCCACTCCCCGTAGTGGCACTCGCCGAGCCGCTCGTCCAGCGCGGGCTCGCCCGGCGCGGCGCCGCCGCGCTCGGGACCGGCCAGCCCGGGGCGCGCGGTGAGCAGCGGCTCCAGGGTCTGCCGGCAGCGCTCCAGCGGGCTGCTGACCGCCTGGACCAGCGGGACCGGGGCGAGCCGGTCGGCGAGCGCGGCGGCCTGCGCGCGCCCGGTGTCGTCGAGCTCCACCCCCGGCGTCCAACCGGCCAGGATTCCGGCGGTGTTCGCGGTGGAGCGGCCGTGGCGGACGAGCAGCAGGGTGGGCATGGGCCCACCCTACGGCCTCCCGGACCGGGGCGGGCGGGCTTCCGGATCTTGGTCGGGGCGCTGCGGCGGGCGCGGGGCGGGGTGCTGCGGCGGGCACGGGC
>NZ_LGDO01000368.1:0-342 GCF_001279805.1 Streptomyces sp. XY431 | reverse complement strand
GACGAGGTTGATGCACCGGCTCGGCTTCAGCCCGCAGGTCCCCGCTCGTCGGGTGGCCGAGCGCGACGAGGTGGCCGTCGCCGTGTGGAAGGAGGTGACCTGGGCGGAGGTAAAAGCGCCCGGGCGGCCTGCGGGGGCTACGTCTGTTTCGAGGACGAGGCAGGCTTCACCCGCCGACCGCCCAGGGGACGCACCTGGGGCCTGCGTGGCCGAACCCCGGTCGTGACGGTCAGCGGCCGCCGGGCGGGACGCCTGTCGGTGGCCGGGCTGATTGCGATGCGGCCCGGCTCCCGCACCCGGCTGTGCCATCGGCTGATCACCCACCCCGTGGGCAAGGGCAAG
>NZ_LGDO01000367.1:0-343 GCF_001279805.1 Streptomyces sp. XY431 | reverse complement strand
CGCGGCCGCCGTCGCCACCGCGGCCGCCGAACGCCTCGGCACCCTGCCCGCCGTCGACGGCTTCCGGAACGTCCCCGGCCTCGGCGTCCAGGGCGTCGTGGACGGCCACGCGGTCGTCGCCGGACGCGAGGCCCTGCTCGCCGAGTGGGCGCAGCACCTGCCGTCGGAGCTGGCGGAGGCCAAGCGGGCCGCCGAGGCGGCCGGACGGACCGCCGTCGCGGTCGGCTGGGACGGCGCCGCCCGGGCCGTGCTGGAGGTCGCCGACGCCGTCAGGCCCACCAGCGCCCGGGCCGTCGCCGAACTGCGCGCCCTCGGACTGCGACCGGTCCTGCTCACCGGCGAC
>NZ_LGDO01000366.1:0-343 GCF_001279805.1 Streptomyces sp. XY431 | reverse complement strand
GTCGCCGGTGAGCAGGACCGGTCGCAGTCCGAGGGCGCGCAGTTCGGCGACGGCCCGGGCGCTGGTGGGCCTGACGGCGTCGGCGACCTCCAGCACGGCGCGGGCGGCGCCGTCCCAGCCGACCGCGACGGTGGTCCGTCCGGCGGCCTCGGCGGCCCGCTTGGCCTCGGCGAGCGGGGCGGGCAGTGGTTGGGCGTGCTCGGTGAGCAGGGCCTCGCGTCCGGCGACGACCGCGTGGCCGTCGACGACGCCCTGGACGCCGAGGCCGGGGACGTTCCGGAAGCCGTCGACGGCGGGCAGGGTGCCGAGGCGTTCGGCGGCCGCGGTGGCGACGGCGGCCGCG
>NZ_LGDO01000365.1:0-343 GCF_001279805.1 Streptomyces sp. XY431 | reverse complement strand
GGTGGGGTGTGCCGTCGTGTTCGGGGAAGACGGTGCGCAGGGTTTCGTGGCGCTGGACGACGTCGGTGAGGGCGGCGCTGAGCGCGGGGACGTCGAGCTCGCCCTCCAGGCGTAGCGCGACGGGGATGTTGTAGGCGGAGCCGCCGTCCAGGCGGTTCAGGAACCACAGCCGCAACTGCGCGAACGACAACGGCACGGCGTCGGATCGGTCCTTCGAGGTGAGGGACGGTCGGACCGGTCCCTCCTGGTCGAGGTGCTCGGTGAGGGCGGCGACGGTGGGGGCCTCGAAGAGGGTGCGGATCTCCAGGTCGACGCCGAGGGCGGCGCGGATGCGGCCGGCGAG
>NZ_LGDO01000364.1:0-345 GCF_001279805.1 Streptomyces sp. XY431 | reverse complement strand
CAGTTGCCGGTGGCCTCGCAGGCGGCGACCTTGTCCCAGACGCCGGCGGGGGCGGCGGAGGCGGCGTTGGCCGTGACGAGTCCGGCCACCGGCAGGGCGGTGAGGGCCCCGGCCATGAGGGCCATCCGGGCGCGGTTGCGGCGCTTGGGGGTGGCGGTGGTGGTGGCGGTGGTCTCGTTACGGAAGGTCATGTGTTTCCTTTCGGAGGGTGGTGCGGGCGTGCGGAACCAGGCCCTGGGGGCTTGTGGTTTCGGGGGGCTCGCACTGTGTTCCTGGTGAGCGGTGTGCTCGTTCGGTGCGACGCATTCGAAGTTACGGGGGTGGGGGTGGTGTTTCAAGGATTCG
>NZ_LGDO01000363.1:0-345 GCF_001279805.1 Streptomyces sp. XY431 | reverse complement strand
GGTGCGGCTGGATCACCTCCTTTCTAAGGAGCAATATGCCGCTTGCAGGCGAATGTCCTGCACGGTTGCTCATGGGTGGAACGTTGACTATTCGGCACAGGAAGAGATCGTTCGTGAGTACTGCTTCGGCGTGGAAAGCGATCGGGATTGACTGTGTCGGGCACGTTGTTGGGTCCTGAGGGAACGGCCGTAAGGTCTGTTTCTTCAGTGCCGGTCCCATGCGAGGCGGTCTTCGGGTCGTTGAGTGTGGGTGTCTGGTCGTTGTTTGAGAACTGCACAGTGGACGCGAGCATCTGTGGCCAAGTTTTTAAGGGCGCACGGTGGATGCCTTGGCACCAGGAACCG
>NZ_LGDO01000362.1:0-354 GCF_001279805.1 Streptomyces sp. XY431 | reverse complement strand
CTCGCCGGCCGCATCCGCGCCGCCCTCGGCGTCGACCTGGAGATCCGCACCCTCTTCGAGGCCCCCACCGTCGCCGCCCTCACCGAGCACCTCGACCAGACGCAGCAGAGGCGGCGGCCGGCGCTGCGGCGCATGCCCCGGCCGAAGGAGTCCTGATGATCCCGTTGTCGTACGCGCAGTTGCGGCTGTGGTTCCTGAACCGCCTGGACGGCGGCTCCGCCTACAACATCCCCGTCGCGCTACGCCTGGAGGGCCAGCTCGACGTCCCCGCGCTCAGCGCCGCCCTCACCGACGTCGTCCAGCGCCACGAAACCCTGCGCACCGTCTTCCCCGAACACGACGGCACACCCCACC
>NZ_LGDO01000361.1:0-355 GCF_001279805.1 Streptomyces sp. XY431 | reverse complement strand
CCTTCATCGGTTCCTGGTGCCAAGGCATCCACCGTGCGCCCTTAAAAACTTGGCCACAGATGCTCGCGTCCACTGTGCAGTTCTCAAACAACGACCAGAAACCCACACTCAACGACCCGAAGACCGCCTCGCATGGGACCGGCATCTCTGAAGCAACAGCCTTACGGCCGTTCCCTCAGGACCCAACAACGTGCCCGACACACTCGATCAACAATCCGTCTTCCACGCCGAAGCAGTACTGGCGGATGCCAACCAAGTGTGCCGAATAGTCAACGTTCCACCCATGAGCAACCGTGCAGGACATTCGCCTGCAAGCGGCATATTGCTCCTTAGAAAGGAGGTGATCCAGCCGCAC
>NZ_LGDO01000360.1:0-360 GCF_001279805.1 Streptomyces sp. XY431 | reverse complement strand
CCACGCCTTCGCGGTGAGCGAGCCGGCGACACCACCGGAGGTCCGCAGGGCAACGGTGTAGGTGCCGTCGACCGGCAACGTCGTCGTGTCGAAACCGCAGGACGTCCCGCAGTACTGCGAGGCCAGGAACGCCGAACCGTCCGGCTTCAGCACCGACACCTCGGCCTTCAGCGAGGAGAACGTCCCCCCGGACAGGTCCAGATACACCCGCTGCCCCGCCGAACCCGCGAACGTCCACGCACCGTTCTGCCCCGGCACCGCCGTCGCAAGCGTCGACCCCGTACCGTCCAGCAGCAGCTGCCTCATGATCTCCGTCGACACACTGGCCGTCATCGACCCCATCGACGCACCGAGCGGATC
>NZ_LGDO01000359.1:0-361 GCF_001279805.1 Streptomyces sp. XY431 | reverse complement strand
GACTTCATCGCCCTGGTCGACGGCGTCCATCACCTCGTCAAAGCACCGATCGTGCTGGTCTGGGACCGCCTGAACACCCATGTCTCCCACGCCATGCGCGAGTTGGTCGCCCAGCGCACGTGGCTGACGGTGTTCCTCCTACCCGCCTACGCGCCCGACCTCAACCCCGTCGAGTGGGTCTGGGCACACGTCAAACGCAGTCTGGCCAACCTCGCCGTCATGGCCCTCGACCGGCTCGAAGCACTCGTCCGCAACCGCCTCAAACGCCTGCAGTACCGGCCCGATACCCTCGACGGCTTCATAGCCGGCACCGGCCTGACCCTCGACACTCCAACCTCACCCTGACAAGCCGAAGTCAGTA
>NZ_LGDO01000358.1:0-53113 GCF_001279805.1 Streptomyces sp. XY431 | reverse complement strand
CAGGCGCCGACCGTCGTGGTCGTCCTCCTGCCCACCCGCACCCTGCGCGTGTCCGTCGCCGACGACAGCCCCACCCTCCCCGAACCCCGCATCTCCGCCGACCCCTACGCGGTGTCCGGGCGCGGACTCCACCTCGTGCGCTCCCTCACCCACCGCTTCGGCGCCGACCCCGCCAAGAACGGCAAGCGCGTCTGGTTCGAACTGGACGCCGCCGCGTGAACGGCCCCATCGACCCCCACGACAAGATCCTGCGCACCTACACCGAACCCGAGGTCACCGCCCTCCTCCTCGAACTCCACGAACGCGGCAGACCCCTCGGCCTGCGCTGGGGCTCCATCTCGGTCTCGGAGCCCACCATCGACGGCCGCCTCCTCGTCGACTTCGGCGACGCCCCCGTCTCCACCCTCCTCAACCTCCTCACCCTGCTCCGCGAGGTGCCCCGGAAGTGAGCAGGTTCCTCGTCGGCGCCGCCTTCGCCGTCCTCCTCGCCCTCGCCATCGCCACCGTCGTCACCGGCGTCGTCACCGCCCTCAAGATCGGCCCCCCCCCACCCCCGATCACCCGCCACGGCCACTGGGAACCCCACACCCTCCCCGACGGCACCACCGAACACACCTGGACCGCCCACCAGACCGACCACCAACCCCACATGCCCCAGTGACCCTCCCCGGTGGCTCCCTTGCACCCAGCAAGGGAGCCACCGCGGGAAAACCCAGGACCAGGAAGTCGACGGCACCGACTTCCCACTCCGCCCCCGGGGCTTGGGAGGTGGCGCTCAAGGGCCCTCGCTGGAGCCCACTTGGGTTCTAGCGGTCCTCGCAACACTGTGGCCACCGGGATGCCGGTCTATTTTTGCGATCCCGCCTCGCCCTGGCAGCTCGGCTCCAACGAGAACACGAACGGCCTGCTGCGGCAGTAGTTCCCCAAGGGCACTGACCTTTCGCAGGACGCTCTGCTGGGACACCCCGGCCGAACGCCTGACCAAGCTTCTCGTCGGCTAGGGCCTGACCCCTTGGGATTTCCCTCGTTCGGGTGGTTTGCCGTCTTGTGGTGCGTCTTCAGGGCTTCTGCAGTATTGCCTGGTGGTCCGGCCGATCTGCGGTCCGGCCCACTTGTCGCCGCAGGAGGCGGTCGACCGGAGTCGGTCGTGGCCGCGGTGACCACTAGGTGAAGGAGTCACCCATGACCTTGTCCTCTGGCGTCTATCGCATCATCTGCTGGCCCGGCACCGAAGGCCCCGAGGCGCGAGTCCTCACAGCCGGGGAACAGGGTGTGACCGTGGTGCCTCAGGGGGCTGCGCCGGAGAGCGAGCAACAGTTTGCGGTGGAGGTCATGCCTGATGGCACCTGTGCCATCCAGATTCCCGCCCGCCTCTTCCCTTCTCGTTCCCTGAGCTACAAGGAGCCGGAGGCCGGCGCGAGGGTGATCCTGGGGCCGCTGAGTGACTTCCCCACTCGTGAGTGGAGGCTCGAGCCGGCTCCGCAGTCGCCGCTGCCTACCCCCTACTTCATCCGTGTTCCCGACAAGGACCTGCTGGTGGTGGTGTCGCCGAAGCCGATCTATCCGCCTGTGCTCGAGCTGGCGCCTTTCAGCTCCGACCTCCAGAATGCCTGGGCGCTCGTGCCGGTCAAGACGGATTAGCCGCGTGGCATCCGAGTGAGGACAACGTCCCCATGCGACGGCAGAGGCTCGGGCGGGCAACCCGGGCCGAGCCTCTGGCTGGACTCTTCACGGCTTGAAACAACAGACGACGTGTTGCAACGACCGTGAGAAACCGCCCCACTTACTTTCTGGCGGTCCTCGCAACACTCATGATCAGTGGCTCGGCAGACGTAGCATCAGCCGCGGTTCGTAGGGCGGGTAGCCGCGCTTCTCGGTGTAGTCGGCTCGGACCGCCGTCAGGCCGAGGACGTCGTGGACCAGGTCGGCCACGAACCGGGCGAGGTGGTCCTGGCACAGCCAGTCGTCCAACGACGGGGCAGCAGCAGGACCTGGTGCGGGTCGAACGCCCTGAACCGCTTGTCCACCGCCGCCGGACGGCCCTGCGACTGCCCCTTCTCGGCCGGCTCGACCTCGAACAACCCGTCCTCACCACGCATACCGCCATCATCCCTCACAAATGATCTCGAAGTGTTGGCGGTTGACGGTGCTCCCCGAAACGGCCACCTTGCGCTCACTCGCTCCCCAGCTGTGCTCGGTCGATCTCCCGGGGGGCGCGTTGTGAGGGCCGTGGGGTCATGCCGGTGAGTCTGCAATGAGGAGGCGGTAGCCGTAGTCCACGCTGTCCTGTTCGAGCAGGTCGCAGTGGCGGCGGTGCCAGGCACCTGAGGCCAGGTCCGCGCGGAGCCGGGCCATCGCCGGTTCCACCACGGCCGAGGGCAGTTGGGCGAACGTCGAGCTGGCCTGCCGCAGGACCGGGTCCAGGAACATCTCCGGCCGGCGCCAGTAGGCGATCTGGAAGCCGTCGGTGAAGTCGTGCGGGATCGGGAAGGGCAGGACTGTGTGCGCGCCCAGGGCCTCGGCCACCTGGTCGAGCGCAGTGAAGCGGGCATGCTCCAGGGCGCGGATCTCCGGCAGGTACTCATCGAGCAGCCACAGCTCCCGCGGGTGCGTCGGGTCCCAGGTGAAGATGACCTGCCGGCGGGCCACTCGGCGCAACTCGGCGAGCCCGCGGTGCAGGTCGGGCCAGTGGTGGACGGTCATCACGGCCATGGCGGCGTCGAAGGCCCCGTCCGCGAACGGGAGGTCCTCCGCTCCAGCCCGGACCTTGTTCGCTCCCGGGTGCTGGTCGAGCATGACCTGGGAGGGGTCCACAGCGGTGACGTGCGCGTGTTCCGGCTCGTAGGAGCCAGTCCCGGCACCGACGTTGACCACCGTGCGCGCCTCGCCCAGCGCCTGCCGGATCAACGTGGCAAGTCGCGGGTCGGGCACCCGCACCCGCCGGTAGTCGACACCGATACGGTCGTAGGTCGCCGGTGCAGCACCGGAAGCAGCAGAATCCATGCCGCCGATCCCACCAGGCCGGGCCACACCGGGCCAGACATTTAGGATGGGCCGAATGTTGCTGCTCCGCCTGGACGTGGGCGACCTCGCCGCCGTCCGGTTCGCCGTCTCACCGCTCCAGGAGACCGTGCTGAGCCTGTGGGCGTGGCACAACCCGATCCGGCACGCCGCGCACCAGCCGCTGCTGCGCCAGGCCGCCCCGCTGCTCGACCACGTGGACTGGCCGCTGCTGCAGGCCTTGGTCGGGCCGCGGCGCTTCCTGCCCGACTTCCTCACCCCCCAGCCCCCGGTCCCCGCCCCTGACATCGACGACGAGTTCGCCGTGCTGCGAGCGACCCCGGCCGAGCGCGTCACCGCCGACCTGCTCCAAGCGGCCAGCGGCCGACCACTGCACCCCCGGCTGCACGGAGCACTGGACGACCCCCTTGGCACGCTGTCGGCCATCACCGACACCCTGTACAGGTACTGGGCCCTGGTGATCGCGCCGCACTGGCCCAAGATCGAGGCCGTGCTGCGGGCCGACATCCTGCACCGGGCCAGACGACTCGCGGACGGCGGAGCCGCCGCGCTGTTCGCCGACATCGACCCCGGACTGAGCTGGCAGGACGGCACCCTGCTCCTGGACGCCTTCCCCGAGGCCCGGCTGGACCTCGACGTGGATGGCCGCGGGGTGGCCTTCACCCCCTCCCTCTTCTGCGACCACGCCGTCACCCTGGTCGACCACGCGCTCCCGCCCCGGGTCTGGTACCCGGCCCGGGGCCGCGCCACGGTATGGCATACCGACGCTGCCGTGCCCGCCGCGCTGGCGGACCTCATGGGACGCACCCGCGCCAGGATCCTCACCCTGCTGGCCGAGCCCGCCGGGACCACCGACCTCGCCCGCCGCCTCGGCACCAGTCCGGGCACGGTCAGCCAGCACCTCGGCGTGCTGCACCGGGCCGGACTGGTCACCCGCGCACGGCACGGTCACACCGTCCTGTATCTCCGCAGCCAACTCGGCGACCGGCTCTCCATCTGAGCTCGAGAGGCCCGCCACCGGAACGATCAGGGCTGTCCCCCGGCAGGTGATCTTGGTTGTGCCGGGACATCGTTGTCCGCCTTCTTCGCCCGGGCCCGTCCTGGGGCCGCCGTACCTGCACTGCTTTTCAGGGTGCGTTGTGGTGGGTTCCGGATCAGGCTGGAGGAACAGATGGTGCCGGGTGTCGAGAAAGGTGCACGAAATGGGCGACGGAGTGAATGGCGGGTCGGAGCAGGCGCCGCAGCGGCTCTTCACGGGTTCGGAGCACCCGTTCGATGCCGAGGACCTGGTGATGGCCAGTGGCCGTGAGCCGACCCCGGAGCGGTTGGAGCGGGCCCGCCAGCTGATCGAGAAAGAGGGCGCGAAGGCCCTGGAGCGGTACCTTCCGTAGACCTCTCCCCGGGCCCGCTGCGCCCGGGAGCCTGCTGTGTCTCGCAGTGCCGCTCCAGTGCCGGAGCGGCACTGCGCGAGGTCGAGATCAGTTGTCGGAGGAGGAGGGCGAGGACGAGGGCGAGGGCGAGGACGAGGAGATCCCCACCTCCCTGCCGTCCTCTGCCTCGGCCTGCGGCGGGTCGCCGAACACTGCGGCCATCGTGCCGAGCGCGTCGTCGACGGCGAGCAGTGCCGCCAGCATCCGCAGCTGCTCGGGCGGGCCGACCGGCGCCGCTCCCGGCTGTCGGGGGATCCGTGCCCGGATCCCCTGGTAGGCGGGCCCGGGCCGCCGGCCGATCGCCCGCCGGACCGCCGCGCTGTTCGCGGCCACCGCCCGGTTGAGCCGGGCCACCCGGGGGTCGGACCAGAGCGCGGGGTCGGTGACCGCCCCGTCCACCAGCACGCCCAGCGGGGCTTCGCAGGCGCTGACGGCGTCCACCACGTCGGCCCGGTACGGGCGGACGGTGGGGGAGCCGCCCCCGCGCCCGGTCAGCCGCCGGGCCGACCGCCCGGCCCGGCGCTCGGCCCGCAGCGGGCGGGCCAGCAGTTCGAGCTGCGCGGCCCCGTACGCGAACCGCGCCCGCCCGCGCAGCAGGGCGGGCCGGTCGGTGCCCGTGACACCCAGCAGCTCGGTCAACGCGGCCAGCGCGTCCGCAGTCCGCCGGCGCAGCACGTCCCGGGTCCGGAGCGGGAGGATCAGCCAGGAGGCCGCGATGCCGACGGCCGCGCCGAGGCCGATCGCCGCCAACCGGGTGCGCAGCAGGTCGTCCGAGCTCTGGCCGAACCAGCCGTAGAGCAGGGAGAGCACGGCGGTGACGCAGGCCGCCCAGTAGGCGTAGCTGAGTTCGCGCAGCCAGGTGGCGAGCGCGAGGACCGCGAAGATCAGTACGACGGCGGCGTCCTCGTGCGGGCCGAAGGAACCCGCGACGGCCGTCGCGACCACCGTGCCCGCAGCTGCGCCGACCGCCCGCTGCAACCCCTTGAACAGCACGTCGCCCCGGCCGCGGGCGCCGCTGCACACGATGAACGCGGTGAGCACCACCCAGGCCCAGTGGTCCGGCCAGACGGCCCGCCCGGCGAGGAACGCCCCACCGACCGCGCCCGCCATCTGGAGGGCCATCCGGGTGTGGACGCCCGGCCGCCGACGAGCCTCCGGTTCCGGTGCCGACTCCGGTGCCGACTCCGGCGCGGGCGCCCGGACGGGAGCCGGCACCAGCCCGGTCCGGACGGCAGCGGCCTGGAAGAGGGCCACCCAGGCGCCGGAAGCCACCGCGATCAGCGCGACCCACAGGGTGTGGTCGTGGCCGGGGACCGGCCCGGCGTCGGGCGGCATGACCAGCAGCGCCACCAGCGGCAGCACCAGCAGGCCGCCGGCCCGGGTCGCCCGGGGGCCGAACCGGCGGACCCAGACCGCCAGCGCCGTCCCGAGGGTGAAGAGAACGTCGGCGGCGTTCGGGTGGAGGGTCATCAACCGCCCGATCTCGGCGGCGCCCGCAGCGGCCGCCGGCAGGACGGCGAGTCCGAGCAGCCGGTCGTACCGGTCGGCGGCGGACTGGACCTTGGCGGCGGTGGCGGCCAGCACCACGGTCTGGACGACCACGTCGACCCGCAGGTGGGCGAAGTGCTCGACCAGCAGCGCGGAGCCGTACGCGGCCAGCATGGCGGCCGTGGTGACGGCGGTCCCGCGGAGCAGCAGCAGCCCGGGGTCGAAGCGCACAGCCTGGCGGAGCCAGGAGAGATATCTACTCATCACGTACGGATTTCTCCCTTGCCTGCTCACGCTGACCGAGGAAGTGCCGATTCTCTGCTGTCAGAACAGTAAGTGTTAGCGTAGCAATATGGAGATTGATCAGCCGTGGCTTCCGGAGGCGGCGGAGATCCGCCAGGGCACCGTCCGGCTGGCCCGCCGACTGCGCTCCGAACGCGTGGGGGAGGGCCTCAGCCTCAACAAGCTGAGCGTGCTCGGGCACCTGCTCCGGCACGGCCCGATGTCCCCGGGGGAGCTGGCCGCCGCCGACCACCAGCAGCCGCAGTCGCTGACCCGGGTCTTCGCCGAACTGGAGCGGGACGGCCTGCTCCGCCGCGTCCCGGGCGAGCGGGACCGCCGGCAGTCAGTCCTCCACCTCACCGCGGACGGCCGCACCGCGCTGGCCCGGGACATGGCCGGCCGGGACGCCTGGCTGGCGGAGGCGCTGGGCGCCCTCTCCGAGACCGAGCGCGAAGTCCTCCGCCTCGCCGCCCGCCTGATGGACCGGCTGGCGGACGCTCCCGCCCGCCCGTGAAGTCCGCCGCCGCGTCCTCCTTGCCCGGCCGCCCGCCGGATCGAACTCCGTTTCGACCGGTGATCGCGCCCTGTGGGAGGCTCTCCGCGCACTGACCACCGTTTTCCGCCTTGGGGACTTCCACCACGATGCGCCGTACCACCGTCATCGCCGCTGCCGCGACCGCCCTCGCCCTGGCCGCGCTCACCGCCTGCAACGACACCGAGGACAAGACCGCAGGGGCCCCCGCCCCGGCGACCACCGCCGCCGCGCCCGCGACCACCGCGGCCGCCCCCTCGCCCACCGCCACCGAGACCCCGACCCCGGCCGCCACCACCCCGGCGCCGGTCGTCACGACCCCCGCCGCCCCGGCCGGGGACTTCGACCCGGCGAAGGCCGTGGAGAACGCGAGCAAGGAGCCCTACGCGGTCTCCCTGAAGATGGTCACCGAGGTCGGGGGCAAGGCCGCCGGGATCACCACCGCCCGGCAGAACCTCAACACGGCCTACACCGGTCGCGGCGAGATGAAGATCGCCGAGGCCGAGCTCGTGGTCGAGACGGTCACCACCGCCGACGCCACGTACACCCGCATGGGCCCGGGCGAGCAGTGGACCAAGGGGCCGAAGTCCGCCGACACTTCGGCGCTCGACTACACCGTCTACGCCAAGTTGCTGCTGGCCCAGGGCCCGTCCGCCCGCAAGGGCGCGGAGACCCGCGACGGCGTCCCGACGCAGCACCTGTCCGGCCACATCGACCTGGAGCAGATCGCCGAGATCGACCCGCGCACCTACCGCTCGTCGAAGACCAAGGGCATCACCGGCTTCGACTTCGACCAGTGGATCGACGCCCAGGGCCGTACCCGGTACGTCGAGCAGGGTGTGGTCAGCAAGGGTGCCAAGGCCGTCAACAAGGTGACCTTCACCGACTTCGGCCCCGCCGAGACCTTCGCCGCCCCCACCGGCGCGGGCGCCGCGGCCGCGAGCTGACCACCGTCCCCGTGGGGCCGCGACCCGGCCCCACGGGTTGACCGGGTGTCAGCGCCGGAAAAACGGAAGTGCCGGAAAAACGAATCAGGCCCAGTCCGGTGGCAACTCGCCACTGGCCTGGGCCTGTTCTGCACTTCTTGCGAAGTGCCCCCGGTAGGATTCGAACCTACGCACCCGCCTCCGGAGGGCGGTGCTCTATCCCCTGAGCTACGGGGGCTTGCTCGTTGTTGTCGTCGCGTTCGCTTCGACGTGGAGAACACTACCAGGCCCGCGCCGTGCTCCGTGCACGCGTTTCCCGGAGGTCCGACCGGCGGTCCGACGCCGGGTCCGCACAGCCCGTCGGGCGGAAGTGGCCAAAGCCCGGACGGGGCGGCGGGCCCGCCGATACCCTCGGTGAGGTGTCGGGAGTGTCCGGGCGGGTCCTCGTGGTGGACGACAGCGAGGTGATCCGCCAGCTGATCAGGGTCAACCTGGAGCTCGAGGGCTTCGAGGTGGTGACCGCCGCCGACGGTGCCGAGTGCCTGGAGGTGGTCCGCCAGGTGAAGCCCGACGTGGTGACGCTGGACGTGATGATGCCGAGGCTGGACGGTCTGCGGACGGCGGCCCGGCTGCGGGCGGCGCCGGGGACGCGGCTGCTGCCGATCGCGATCGTCAGTGCCTGCTCGCCGTCCGATCTGGATCTGGGGGAGTCGGTCGGGGTGGACGGCTACCTCGGCAAGCCCTTCGATCCGGCGGACCTGGTCGCGCTGGTGCGGCGGCTGATGGAGCGCGACCGGGACCGCGGGGCGGTGGACGGGTTTCGCCCTGGGCGAACAGGCCGGAGTGATCGGGCCTGAGTGATCGGGCCCGAGCGGGGCGCCCCGGTGTCTCAACCGGCAAACCGAGTGGCGAGGGCCCACCCCCTCTCGCCTACGCTTGGCGTCGTGACCCCCGCAGAGCTTTCCCAGGCAGTCCAGGCCGCAGTGAGCGCCGCCGTCGAGGCGGGCGAGCTGGCCGTCGCCGTGCCCGAGCACGTGACGATCGAGCGGCCCAAGAACAGGGACCACGGCGACTACGCGACCAACGTGGCCCTCCAGCTCGCGAAGCCGGCCGGCAAGCCGCCGCGAGCCGTCGCCGAACTGCTGGCCGAGCGCCTGCGCGGGATCACCGGCGTCACCAGGGTCGACATCGCCGGCCCGGGCTTCATGAACATCACCCTCGACGCCGCCACCCAGGGCGAGCTGGCGCGCACCATCGTCGAGGCGGGCCAGGGCTACGGCCGCAACGAGGCGCTCAAGGGCCTGAAGATCAACCTGGAGTTCGTCTCCGCCAACCCGACCGGCCCGATCCACATCGGCGGCGTCCGCTGGGCCGCCGTCGGCGACTCGCTGGCCCGGGTGCTGCGCGCCTCCGGTGCCGACGTCACCACCGAGTACTACCTCAACGACGCCGGCGTGCAGATCTCCAAGTTCGCCAAGTCGCTCCAGGCGTCCGCCAACGGCAGGCCCGTCCCGGAGGACGGCTACGTCGGCGAGTACATCGCCGACATCGCCAAGGCGATCACCGAGGGCGTCCCGGGCGTGCTCGACCTCTCCGAGGACGAGCAGCTGCAGGTCTTCCGCACCGAGGGCCTCAAGCTCATGGTGGCCGAGATCCAGCGCTCGATGGAGGAGTTCGGCACCCACTTCGACGTCTGGTTCTCGGAGAAGTCGCTGCACGACTCCGGCGCCGTCGAGAAGGCCATGGAGCGGCTGCGCGAGCAGGGCCACGTCTTCGAGCAGGACGGTGCGATCTGGCTGCGCACCACCGACTTCGGCGACGACAAGGACCGCGTCCTGATCAAGGCCGACGGCGAGACCACCTACTTCGCCGCCGACGCCGCGTACTACCTGTCCAAGCGGGACCGGGGTGCCGAGGTCTCGGTCTACATGCTGGGCGCGGACCACCACGGCTACGTCAACCGCCTCAAGGCCATCGCGGCCTGCGCGGGCGACGACATGGACCGCAACATCGAGGTCCGGATCGGCCAGTTCGTGAAGATGCTTCGCGACGGCGAAGAGGTCCGGATGTCCAAGCGGGCCGGCAACATCATCACCATCGACGACGTGGTCGAGTGGATCGGCGTGGACGCGGCCCGCTACACCCTGGCGCGGTCCTCCACGGACTCCACCATCACGCTCGACATCAACGTGCTGACCAGCCAGACCAACGAGAACCCGGTCTTCTACGTCCAGTACGCGCACGCCCGGATGTGCTCGGTGCAGCGCAAGGCCGGCGAGCTGGGCATCACGCGCTCCGCCGACTTCAAACCCGAGCTGCTCTCCACCGAGTGGGAGTCCGACCTGCTCGGCCAGCTCGGCGAGTTCCCCCGGGTCCTGGCGACGGCCGGCGAGCTGCGCGAGCCGCACCGGGTCGCGCGCTACCTGGAGGAGCTGGCGGGCAAGTACCACCGCTTCTACGACAACTGCCAGATCCTGCCGAAGGGCGACGAGGAGGTCACTGACCTCACGCACGCCCGCCTCTGGCTGGCCGACGCGACACGCACGGTCATCGCCAACGGCCTCACGCTCCTGGGCGTGACGTCGCCCGAGCGGATGTAGGCACCACCCCCATGCGCACAGCGGGGGCGGCTGACGGTCAACGGGGACCGTCGCCGCCCCTCGCCATAGGTCGAGGAAACCGAGGACATGTCTCGCTCCGCACATCCCGCAGGCCCCCGTCACGGTGACGTACTGCCCGAGGGGCACTACCAGGCCCCGCCGGCGGACCTGAACGCGCTCGACCCCAAGGTCTGGTCGGAGACGGTCGCGCGCGGCGCCGACGGCGTCGTCACCGTCGGCGGCCTGGACGTGAACCGCATCGCCGCCGAGTTCGGTACCCCGGCCTACGTCATGGACGAGGCGGACTTCCGCTCCCGGGCGCGCGCCTGGCGGGACGCCTTCGGCAGTGAGGCGGACGTCTACTACGCCGGCAAGGCCTTCCTCTCCAAGGCGGTCGTGCGCTGGCTGCACGAGGAGGGCCTCAACCTCGACGTGTGCAGCACCGGCGAACTCGCCGTCGCGCTGGCCGCCGGGATGCCGCCGGAGCGGATCGCGCTGCACGGCAACAACAAGTCGGTGGACGAGCTCGAGCACGCGGTGAAGACCGGCGTCGGGCACATCGTGGTCGACTCCTACGAGGAGATCGAGCGCCTGGCGGCCGTGGCCGGACGCCAGGGCGTCCGCCAGCCGGTGCTGATCCGGGTCACCGTCGGCGTGGAGGCGCACACCCACGAGTTCATCGCCACCGCGCACGAGGACCAGAAGTTCGGCCTCTCGCTGACCGGGGGAGCGGCCGCCGAGGCGGTCCGCCGGGTGCTGGCGCACCCCGGGAGCCTCGAACTGCGCGGCATCCACTCGCACATCGGCTCGCAGATCTTCGACACCGCCGGCTTCGAGGTGGCCGCCCGCCGGGTGGTCGGCCTGCTGGCGTCGATCCGCGACGAGCACGGCGTCGAGCTGCCCGAGATCGACCTCGGCGGCGGCCTCGGCATCGCCTACACCAGCGAGGACGACCCGCGCGAGCCGGCCCACATCGCGGCCGCGCTGGCCGAGATCGTCCGCCGCGAGTGCGCCGCCGCGAACCTGACCGCCCCCCGGCTGAGCGTGGAGCCGGGCCGGGCGATCGTCGGCCCGACCGCGTTCACCCTGTACGAGGTCGGCACCGTCAAGCCGCTCGAGGGCCTGCGCACCTATGTCAGCGTGGACGGCGGGATGTCCGACAACATCCGGACCGCGCTCTACGACGCCGAGTACACGGTGGCCCTGGTGTCGCGCACCAGTGAGGCCGGACCGATGCTGGTCCGGGTGGTCGGCAAGCACTGCGAGTCCGGCGACATCGTCGTGCGGGACGCCTTCCTGCCGGCCGACCTGGCCGCCGGCGACCTGATCGCGGTGCCCGCCACCGGTGCCTACTGCCGCTCGATGGCGAGCAACTACAACCACGCCCTGAAGCCTCCGGTGCTCGCCGTCCGGGACGGTGCGGCCCGGGTGATCGTCCGGCGCGAGACGGAGGAGGATCTCCTGCGTCTCGATATCGGATGACGAAATCCTTGTCTCAGATCATGGAACGACCGTAGATCCGTACGGAAAGTCCCGGAGACTGGTAGAGACCGAAAGTCCGGCGGGACACCGAAATGCCCGCCGGAACGACCGAAGAACGACGAATGCAGAGCGGAGTCGGATGATGCGTACGCGGCCGCTGAAGGTGGCGTTGCTGGGCTGTGGTGTGGTGGGCTCCGAGGTGGCGCGCATCATGACGACAGACGCCGCCGACCTCGCCGCGCGCATCGGCGCGCCGGTCGAGCTCGCCGGTATCGCGGTCCGGCGCCAGGGGCGGGTCCGTCCGGGCGTGCCCGAGCACCTGCTCACCACCGATGCCGAGGCCCTGGTCACCCGGGGCGACATCGACGTGGTGGTGGAGGTGGTGGGCGGCATCGAGCCGTCCAAGAACCTCATCCTGGCGGCGTTCGCGCAGGGCGCCTCGGTGGTCAGCGCCAACAAGGCGCTGCTCGCCCAGGACGGCACCGAGCTGCACGCGGCCGCCGCCGCGGCCGGGGTCGACCTCTACTACGAGGCCGCGGTGGCGGGCGCGATCCCGCTGCTGCGCCCGCTGCGCGAGTCGCTGGCCGGCGACCGGGTGAACCGGGTGCTGGGCATCGTCAACGGCACCACCAACTTCATCCTGGACAAGATGGACACCACCGGCGCCGGGTACTCGGAGGCGCTGGAGGAGGCTACCGCGCTCGGGTACGCCGAGGCCGACCCGACGGCCGACGTGGAGGGCTTCGACGCCGCCGCCAAGGCCGCGATCCTGGCCGGCATCGCCTTCCACACCGAGGTGACCGCCGCGGACGTGTACCGCGAGGGCATCACCGAGGTGACCGCCGCCGACATCGCCTCCGCCAAGGAGATGGGCTGCGTGGTGAAACTGCTGGCGATCTGCGAGCGGGCCGCCGACGGCGAGTCGGTGACCGCGCGGGTCCACCCGGCGATGATCCCGCTGTCCCACCCGCTGGCCTCGGTCCGCGAGGCGTACAACGCGGTGTTCGTGGAGGCCGAGGCGGCCGGCCGGCTGATGTTCTACGGCCCGGGCGCGGGCGGCGCGCCGACCGCCTCGGCGGTCCTCGGCGACCTCGTGGCGGTCTGCCGCAACAAGCTCGCCGGTGCCACCGGCCCCGGTGACTCGGTGTACACCCAGCTGCCGGCCAAGCCGATGGACGAGGTCGTCACCCGCTACCACGTCAGCCTGGACGTCGACGACCGCGCGGGGGTGCTCGCCCAGGTCGCCTCCGTCTTCGCCGAGCACGGTGTCTCCATCGACACCGTGCGCCAGCAGGGCCGCGACGGCGACGCCTCGCTCGTCGTGGTCACCCACCGTGCCACCGACGCCGCGCTGTCGGCGACGGTCGACAAGCTCCGCGCACTCGACAGCGTGCGCGACGTGGCCAGCACCATGCGGGTCGAAGGGGAATAGGAACAGATGATGAGCAGCGTTGCCGAGAACGCCGCCAGAGGCACCCACACCCACCAGTGGCGGGGTCTGATCGAGGAGTACCGGGACCGCCTGCCGGTCAGCGCGGCGACCCCCGTGGTCACCCTGCTGGAGGGCGGCACCCCGCTGGTCCCCGCCCAGGTGCTGTCCGAGCGCACCGGCTGCGAGGTCTACCTCAAGGTCGAGGGCGCCAACCCGACCGGGTCCTTCAAGGACCGCGGCATGACGATGGCCATCTCCAAGGCGAAGGAGGACGGCGCCCAGGCCGTCATCTGCGCCTCCACCGGCAACACTTCCGCCTCCGCCGCCGCGTACGCGGTGCGGGCCGGGATGGTGTCGGCGGTGCTGGTCCCGCAGGGCAAGATCGCCCTCGGCAAGATGGGCCAGGCGCTGGTGCACGGCGCGAAGATCCTCCAGGTGGACGGGAACTTCGACGACTGCCTCACCCTTGCGCGTGAACTGTCCGAGAAGTACCCGGTGGCGCTGGTCAACTCGGTGAACCCGGTCCGGATCGAGGGTCAGAAGACCGCCGCCTTCGAGATCGTCGACATGCTCGGCGACGCCCCGGACATCCACGTCCTGCCGGTCGGCAACGCGGGCAACATCACCGCGTACTGGAAGGGCTACCGCGAGTACGCGACGGACGGCCTGGCCACCCGCACCCCGCGGATGTGGGGCTTCCAGGCCTCCGGCTCGGCCCCGATCGTGGACGGCGCCCCGGTGCTCAAGCCGCAGACCATCGCCACCGCGATCCGGATCGGCAACCCGGCCTCCTGGGACTTCGCGCTCGCCGCGCGGGACGAATCGGGCGGTCTCATCGACAAGGTGACGGATCGTCAGATTCTGTCCGCGTACCGGCTGTTGGCCTCCCAGGAGGGCGTCTTCGTGGAGCCCGCCTCGGCCGCCTCGGTGGCCGGCCTGCTGGCCAAGGCGGAGGCCGGCCTGGTCGACCCGGGCCAGCGGATCGTCTGCACCGTGACCGGCAACGGCCTCAAGGACCCGGACTGGGCGGTGGCCGGCGCGCCGCAGCCCCGGATCGTCCCGATCGACCCCGAGGCCGCCGCCCGGCAGCTGGGCCTGCTCGACTGACGGAGCGTCCGGCGGAACACCGTACGGACGGCGGGTGGACGAACATCCCCCCACCCCGGGCCGACCCTTTCGGGGGTCGGCCCGGTCTCGTTCTCGACTGACACTTTTGTGTCAATTCAGTGGTGGATTCGGATCCGAATCCGGCATGAATTCCGGCCAGAACCGGCAACACACCAGATCGAAGGCCCACGGGGTGTACCGCTGTGGAACCTGTCTTCGATACTCTGGGTGCGGCCGTGTGGCACATGCCCCGGGTCCGACCCCGTTCCGGGCCGCACCACCGAATGTGACCGCCCGCCCCGGCCGGGGCCCCGCGGCCCGCTCCCCACCCTCGCACCGACGCGCTTCGCGCCGCCCGATTTCCCCAGGAGAGTCCACCGCATGGCCGGTCCTGCGTTCCGTGCCGCCGCCGTCCGGGTCCGGGTCCCCGCGACCAGCGCCAACCTCGGTCCGGGGTTCGACGCCTTCGGACTCGCCCTGGGCCTGTACGACGACGTGGTCGTCCGGGTCGCCGACTCCGGGCTCTCCGTCGACATCGCGGGCGAGGGCGCCGAGACGCTTCCGCGCGACGAGCGCCACCTGCTGGTCCGCTCGATGCGCGCCGCCTTCGACCGGCTCGGCGGCCAGCCGCGCGGCCTCGAAGTGGTCTGCGCCAACCGCATACCGCACGGTCGCGGCCTGGGCTCCTCGTCCGCCGCGATCTGCGCCGGCATCGTCGCCGCCCGCGCCGTCACCATCGGCGGCCCGTCCGCCCTGGACGACGACGCGCTGCTGGCGCTCGCCTCGGAGCTGGAGGGCCATCCGGACAACGTAGCGGCCTGCCTGCGCGGCAACTTCACCGTGGCGTGGACCGAGGAGGACCGGGCCCGGGCGATCGCCCTGGAGCCCTCCGCCGAGGTCGTCCCGGTGGTGTTCGTCCCGGCCACCGAGGTGCTCACCGAGACCGCCCGCGGACTGCTGCCGAGGACCGTCCCGCTGGCCGACGCCGCCGCCAACGCCGGCCGGTCCGCGCTGCTGGTCGAGGCGCTCACCCGGCGTCCCGACCTGCTGCTCGCCGCCACCGAGGACCGGATCCACCAGGACTACCGGGCCTCCGCGATGCCGGACAGCGCCGCGCTGGTGGCCGCGCTGCGGGCCGAGAACGTGCCCGCCGTGATCTCCGGCGCCGGTCCGACCGTGCTCGCGCTCACCGACGAGGCGGGCGTGCAGAAGGTCCTGGACTTCGCGGCGGACCACGGCAGCGGCGGCCCGGCGTTCGACGCCCACCGGCTCGAACTCGACCGGACCGGAGCCTCGGTGCTCCCGCTCGACGTCTGAAACACCCCGTCCGCGGCGGTCCGGCCCGGTGCGCCGGCACCGGGCCGTCCGGACACGATTGGCAAGCGCAAGGCTGGGGAATGTCTGAGGGGGTCGGTAGTGTTAACCTCATTGCTGCACCAGGTGCCCTCCGGGGCTCGGTGCGCCGCGTCCCGATCCCAGCACTCCGCGTCAGCGGAGTCCAGGCGATGCACGGGGCGACGATTCTCCGGGAGCCCACCGCAGCGCGTACGCAGCCTGCCTGCGCGACTTGCGGCCGCATCCCGAAGCCGTGACGGCACCTGACTCCCACCCCGCGGCCTCCCACCTGGAGGAACAGGACGGGCGGAGCACGGGCCACCGTCACGCGACGGGGGCCCGGGATTCGCAGGCAGCGTGGGGGCAGCTCCCGGCCGGCGGCCGGGGGAGGGTCGGGCACACGACCGTCCCGCCACGCCACTCAGCACCACCGTGCTTCTAGCACCGCACCTCGCAGCTCTCCCCCGACCGGCACCGCCGTCCGGGGGAACACCGCCTCGGACCGACGCAGTCGAGCGTTGGTCAGGACAGCACAACCGGTCGCCGAGCCAGACAGGCCGACGTCCGCTCCAGGGAAGGACCCTTAGTGAGCGACACCACCGATCTGATGGGCGCGCGCCCGGACGCCGAGGCGTCGGACGCCGCCGCCGCCCCCGCGGCCCCGGCGCGGCGCCGCCGCACCGCCGCCGCGGGCCTGGACGGCATGGTCCTGGCGGAGCTGCAGAAGCTCGCCGGTGACCTGGGCATCACCGGTACCGGGCGGATGCGCAAGAGCCAGCTGATCGAGACCATCAAGGAGAAGAGCGGGGGCGACCCGCTCCTCGCCGGCGCCACCGCCGCTCCGGCCGCCAAGCGCGCGGCCAAGGCCGAGACCGCCGAGCCGGCCGAGAAGCCCGCCCGCCGGACCACCAAGGCCGCTGCCGCCCGGGCCGAGGCCCCGGCCGCCGCCGAGGCGCAGGCCCAGATCGAGATCCCGGTCCAGGCCGCCGCCGAGACCGCCGCGCCGGCCCGGGCCGAGCGCACCCGCCGTCGGGCCACCTCCGCCGCCGGTGCGCCGGTGGCCGAGGCCACCGAGGCGCCCGCCGCCGTGGCGACCGAGGCCAAGCAGGCCGAGGCCCGTCCCGAGGGCGCCCGCGCCCTGGAGGGCCGCGAGGAGGGTCGCACCGAGACCCGCCGCGACCGCCGGGACCGTCGCGACCGCCGCGAGGGCGGCGAGCGCGAGGGCCGCCAGGAGACCGCCGAGGCCCCGGCCGGCCAGGACGGCGACGGGCGCGAGTCGCGTCGCGACCGCCGCAACCGCCGGGACCGGACCGACCGCCCCGAGCGTGCGGACCGCACCGACCGTGCCGACCGCCAGGGCGGCCAGCAGGGCACCCAGGGCGAGGGCCAGCAGAGCCGCCAGCCCGCCACCCAGCAGGCCCAGCCGCAGGCGCAGGCGCCGCAGGGCGGTTTCGACGACGACGAGTTCGGTGACGGCCGGCGCGGCCGCCGCGGCCGCTACCGCGACCGCCGGGGCCGCGGCAGCCGCCGCGAGGGCTTCGAGGCCGGTGTCGCCGAGCCGCAGATCGGCGAGGACGACGTCCTGATCCCGGTCGCGGGCATCCTGGACATCCTCGACAACTACGCGTTCGTCCGCACCTCGGGCTACCTGCCGGGCCAGAACGACGTCTACGTCTCGCTCGCCCAGGTCCGCAAGAACGGCCTGCGCAAGGGTGACGCCATCACCGGCGCGGTGCGCCAGCCCAAGGACGGCGAGCGCCGCGAGAAGTTCAACGCCATGGTGCGGCTGGACTCCGTCAACGGCATGGACCCGGAGAGCGGCCGCGGCCGCCCCGAGTTCAACAAGCTGACCCCGCTGTACCCGCAGGACCGGCTGCGTCTGGAGACGGACCCGGGCATCCTGACCACCCGGATCATCGACCTGGTGTCGCCGATCGGCAAGGGCCAGCGCGGTCTGATCGTCGCGCCGCCGAAGACCGGTAAGACCATGGTGCTGCAGGCGGTCGCCAACGCGATCACCCACAACAACCCCGAGTGCCACCTGATGGTCGTCCTGGTCGACGAGCGTCCGGAAGAGGTCACCGACATGCAGCGGTCGGTGAAGGGCGAGGTCATCTCCTCGACCTTCGACCGCCCGGCCGAGGACCACACCACCGTCGCCGAGCTGGCCATCGAGCGCGCCAAGCGCCTGGTGGAGCTGGGCCACGACGTGGTGATCCTGCTGGACTCGATCACCCGTCTGGGCCGCGCCTACAACCTGGCGGCGCCGGCCTCCGGCCGCATCCTGTCCGGTGGTGTCGACTCGACCGCGCTGTACCCGCCGAAGAAGTTCTTCGGTGCCGCGCGCAACATCGAGAACGGCGGCTCGCTGACCATCCTGGCCACCGCGCTGGTCGAGACCGGCTCGCGGATGGACGAGGTGATCTTCGAGGAGTTCAAGGGCACCGGCAACATGGAGCTCAAGCTCGACCGGAAGCTCTCGGACAAGCGCATCTTCCCGGCCGTCGACGTGGACGCCTCCAGCACCCGCAAGGAGGAGATCCTGCTCGGTGCCGACGAGCTCGCCATCGTCTGGAAGCTGCGCCGGGTGCTGCACGCGCTCGACTCGCAGCAGGCGATCGAGCTGCTGCTGGACAAGATGAAGCAGACCAAGAGCAACGCCGAGTTCCTGATGCAGATCGCCAAGACGACCCCCGGGTCCAGCGACTGACCTTCCTCGGTACACGGACGAGCCCCGGCCCGCGCGAGCGGCCCGGGGCTCGCCGCGTTCCGGACCGGTGTTTGTTCCAGACTTGGGACAGTCTGGACTCTTTCAAGCATCTTGTCCGATTTATTCTGGACCGTATGGCCGAACACAAGAGGGTCCCGAGCCGCCGCCGCAAGCTCCTGCGCGCGGCCGCCTGCGGGTCCGTCGCGCTCGTCGTCCTCGGCGCCGGGGCCGCCGGGTACGCGTACCTGCGGCTGGACGGCAACATCAAGAGCGTCGACATCGACGGCCGGCTCGGCACCTCCCGCCCGCCCACGGCCACCGACGGCTCGTTCAACCTGCTGGTGCTCGGCTCGGACTCGCGGGCCGGCGGCAACGCGGACCTGGCCGGCGGCGACACCGGCGGCACCGCCCGCTCGGACACCGCGATGGTGCTGCACGTCAACCAGGACCACTCCCGCGCCGACGTGGTCTCCATACCGCGCGACACCCTCGTCCCGCGCCCCGAGTGCACCGACCGGCAGGGCCGGGCGGTGCC
The DNA here is from genome assembly GCF_001279805.1 of Streptomyces sp. XY431. Taxonomy (NCBI): domain Bacteria; kingdom Bacillati; phylum Actinomycetota; class Actinomycetes; order Kitasatosporales; family Streptomycetaceae; genus Streptomyces; species Streptomyces sp. XY431. The sequence goes on along the minus strand of NZ_LGDO01000358.1, from coordinate 34,233 downwards.
GGCCGCCAAGCGCGCGATGTTCAACAGCGCCTACGAGGCCGGCGGCGCGACCTGCGCGGTGAAGACCGTCGAGCAGCTCAGCGGGCTGCGGATGGACCACTACGTCGAGGTGGACTTCGCCGGCTTCGCCCGGCTCGTGGACGCGGTCGGCGGCGCCACCGTGACCACCACCGTGGCCATCCACGACAAGGACAGCGGCCTGGACCTCCAGCCCGGCGAGCACCACCTCGACGGCAAGCAGGCGCTCGCCTTCGTCCGCACCCGGCACGGCGTGGGCGACGGCAGCGACCTCGGCCGGATCGAGCTGCAGAAGCAGATGGTGCGCTCGCTGCTCAAGCAGGCCGGCGGCGTGGGGCTGATGACCAACCCGGTGAAGCTCTGGTCGGTCGGCGACACCCTGACCCGCTCGATCACCACCGACTCCGCGCTCGCCTCGGTGAACTCCCTGGTCGGCCTGGCCGAGCAGCTCAAGGGGATCGGGCCGGACCAGCTCGGCATGGTCACCCTGCCGGTGACGGCCGCCCCCGGCGACCCGGACCGGGTGGTCCAGCTGCAGCCGCAGGCCGACCAGCTGTGGGCGGCCCTGAAGGCCGACCGGCCGGTCCCCGAGGCCGTGGCCGCCACCCAGCCGCCAAACCCCGCCCAGGCCACCCCCACGGCCCCGGCGAAGGCACCCACGACGGCACCCACGACCGCCCCCGCCCGACGCGGCTGAGCCCCGGGCGAGACCCGGTCGGCCCCCGGCGGGGTCCGGCGGGGTCCGGAATATCCCGGAGCGCCCCCCGGTTTGGGAAGAAGCGGCCGGTCCTGGCAGACTGGTCCGTCGGTCCCGGTTCACGAGCGGCGTCCCCGCCGCCGACCCGGTGCCCTCCCGAACACTAGGAGAACCCCTTGAAGTCCAACGCTCACCCCGAGTACGTGCTCACCCACGTGACCTGCACCTGTGGTGCCGAGTTCACGACCCGGTCGACCGAGAAGAGCGGCGAGATCCGCGCCGAGGTCTGCTCGCAGTGCCACCCGTTCTACACCGGCAAGCAGAAGATCCTCGACACCGGTGGCCGCGTCGCCCGCTTCGAGGCCCGCTTCGGCAAGACCCACAGCGCGAAGGCCTAGCGCTCCCTCGGCGCCGGTTCCCGGTGCCCCCGTACTCGTTCCGGGGGCATGGGGGACCGGCGCCGTTCGCGTCCCTCGCACCCTCCGCGCTCCGCGGTCCCCCTCAGATCCACCCGCCGATCCCCGGGAAGAAGGCCACCCCATGTTCGAGGCAGTCGAAGAGCTCCTCGTCGAGCACGCCGCCCTCGAGGCGAGGCTGGCCGACCCGTCCGTCCACGCCGACCAGGCGAACGCCCGCAAGCTGGCCAAGCGCTACGCCGAACTGACGCCGATCACCCGGGTCTTCCGGGCCTGGCGGCAGGCCGGCGAGGACATCGAGGCCGCCCGCGAACTCGCCGCCGAGGACCCGGAGTTCCTTGCCGAGGTGAAGTCCGGCGAGGCCCGGCGCGAGGAGCTGACCGAGGAGCTGCGGCTGCTGCTGGTCCCGCGCGACCCGAACGACGACAAGGACGTCATCCTGGAGATCAAGGCGGGTGAGGGCGGCGAGGAGTCCGCGCTGTTCGCCGGCGACCTGCTCCGGATGTACCTGCGGTTCGCCGAGCGGATCGGCTGGAAGACCGAGCTCATCGACTCCAACGAGTCCGACCTCGGCGGCTACAAGGACGTCTCGGTGGCCGTGAAGACCAAGGGCAACGCCGAGCCCGGCCAGGGCGTCTGGGCCCGGCTGAAGTACGAGGGCGGCGTGCACCGCGTGCAGCGCGTCCCCGCCACCGAGTCCCAGGGCCGCATCCACACCTCGGCGGCGGGCGTGCTGGTCACCCCCGAGGCCGAGGAGGTCGAGGTCGAGATCGTCGCCAACGACCTGCGGATCGACGTGTACCGCTCCTCCGGCCCGGGCGGCCAGTCGGTCAACACCACCGACTCCGCGGTCCGGATCACCCACCTGCCGACCGGTATCGTGGCGTCCTGCCAGAACGAGAAGAGCCAGCTGCAGAACAAGGAGCAGGCGATGCGCATCCTGCGTTCGCGGCTGCTGGCCGCCGCGCAGGAGGAGGCCGAGCGCGAGGCCTCGGACGCGCGCCGCAGCCAGGTCCGCACGGTGGACCGCTCCGAGCGGATCCGGACGTACAACTACCCGGAGAACCGCATTTCGGACCACCGGACGGGCTTCAAGTCGTACAACCTGGACCAGGTGCTGGACGGCGAGCTGAACGCCGTCATCCAGTCCTGCGTCGACGCGGACGCCGCGGCCAAGCTCGCCGCGGCCCAACAGAACTGACACCGGCGGCGGCGGGACCGACGTCGAGGCCGGAGAGCGGAAGCAAGAGGTCGTACGGATGAACCTGCTACTCGCCGAGGTGGCCCAGGCCACCCAGCGGTTGGCCGCGGCCGGCGTGCCGTCGCCGCGCTTCGACGCGGAGGAACTCGCCGCACACGTCCACAACGTCAGGCGCAGCCAGCTGCACACCGTCAAGGACGCCGACTTCGACGCCCGGTACTGGGAGGCGGTGGCCCGCCGGGAGGCCCGCGAGCCGCTCCAGCACATCACCGGCCGGGCGTTCTTCCGCTACCTGGAGCTGGAGGTCGGCCCCGGCGTCTTCGTGCCCCGCCCGGAGACCGAGTCGGTGGTCGAGTGGGCCATAGACGCCGTCCGCGACATGGACGTGGCCGAGCCGCTGGTCGTCGACCTCTGCTCCGGCTCCGGCGCCATCGCGCTCGCCCTCGCCCAGGAGCTGCCCCGCTCCGTCGTCCACGCCTTCGAGCTGGACGAGGGCGCGCTGCCCTACACCCGGCGCAACATCGGCTCCTCGCCCGACCGCGCCCGGGTCACCCTGCACGAGGGCGACGCCACCCGGGCCTTCGAGGACGACCGCGCCTGGGACGGCCGCTTCGACCTGGTCATCTCCAACCCGCCGTACATCCCGCTCACCGAGTGGGAGTACGTGGCGCCGGAGGCCCGCGACCACGACCCGCAGATGTCGCTGTTCTCCGGCGAGGACGGCCTGCACACCATCCGCGGCATCGAGCGCGTCGCCGCCCGCCTGCTGCGCCCGGGCGGCGCCGTGGTGATCGAGCACGCCGACACCCAGGGCGGCCAGGTCCCGTGGATCTTCAACGAGGAGGCCGGCTGGACCGACACCGCCGACCACCGCGATCTGAACAACCGCCCGCGCTTCACCACGGCCCGCAAGGCGTCGCTGTGACCGACCGGGTGGCCGACGGGCACCGCGGCCCGTCGGGGCGCCGGAGCGGCGCCGCCGACACCAGCACGAGCACCACCACGAGCACCACCATGAGCCCGTCCGGAAGGGGACCGCACCGATGAGCCGCCGCTACGACTGTGCCGATGCCGGGGACCGCGCCACCGGTCTGCGTGAGGCCGCCTCTGCCGTCCGCCGCGGCGAACTCGTCGTGCTGCCCACCGACACCCTCTACGGGGTGGGCGCGGACGCCTTCTCCCCGGAGGCGGTGGCCGCCCTGCTCGCCGCCAAGGGCCGCGGCCGCAACATGCCCTCGCCCGTCCTGGTCGGCTCGCCGACCACCCTGCACGGCCTGGTCACGGACTTCTCCGAGCAGGCCTGGGAGCTCGTCGACGCCTTCTGGCCGGGCGGGCTCACCCTGGTCGCCAAGCACCAGCCCTCGCTGCGCTGGGACCTCGGCGAGACCCGTGGCACCGTCGCGGTCCGGATGCCGCTGCACCCGGTCGCCATCGAACTGCTGAACGCCACCGGTCCGATGGCCGTCTCCAGCGCCAACCGGACCGGCGGCCCGTCCCCGGCCACCTGCGACGAGGCCCAGCAGCAGCTCGGCGACGCCATCTCGGTCTACCTGGACGGCGGCACCGCCGACCACGCCCAGGCCTCGTCGATCGTCGACGTCACCGGCAAGGTGCCGGTACTGCTGAGGGCCGGCGCGATCTCCGTCGAGCAGCTGAGGGAGGTCGTCCCCGACCTGGAGGCCGGCAGTTGACGGCCGCCTCCCTCCATGCCGGGCCCGGCATATCGCCGTACCTGAGCGTGGGACCCAGGCCGCTGGACCACTTCCGGATCCTGTACGTGTGCACCGGCAACATCTGCCGCTCGCCGATCGCCGAGCGGCTCACCCGGCGTGAGCTGGACACCCGGCTGAACCCCCGGGTGGCCGGCCGGATCCTGGTCGAGTCGGCCGGCACCTGGGGCCATGTCGGCGCGCCGATGGAGGACCACGCCGCCACGGTGCTGGACGAGTACGGCGCCGACAGCGGCGGCTTCACCGGCCGCGAACTGCTGGACGAGCACGTGGTCGAGGCCGACCTGGTGCTCACCGCGACCCTGGACCACCGGGCCCAGGTCATCTCCATGGGCCACGAGGCGGGGCTGCGCACCTTCACCCTGAAGGAGTTCACCCGGCTGGTCCGGACGATCGACCCGGGGACCCTGCCGGACCCGCGCCGCGGCGCCGACGTCACCGAGCGCGCCCGGGCCCTGGTCCGGGCCGCCGCGGCGCTCCGCGGCTGGCTGCTGGCCGCCGACCCCGAGACGGACGAGCTGCACGACCCGTACGGCGCGCCGATCGGGATGTTCCGCAACTGCGGCGAGGAGATATTCCACGCCGTCGACCCCGTGGTCACCGCTCTCACCGGGGTCCGCGCGCTGCACTGAGCGCCGACCCGCTCGCCGGCCGGTCGCCGTGGCACCACCGGCCCGGTCGCGCCGCTTCGTACGGCCGGGCGTACCCCGGCACGCGCCGCCGTGCCGGGGCGCGGGGGCGGTCCTACGCTGGAGGGATCCGACCCGACGCGCCCGGGAGCCCCCGCCATGACCGTCACCGATGCCGCGACCGGCCCCGTCGAGACCCCCGAGGCGCTCTCCGCCGCCCTGTTCCGGGCCGATCCCCAGCTGGCCGACCTGATGGCCGCCGAGGCCGAACGGCGGGCCGAGACGATCCAGCTGCTGGCGGGGGAGAACCTCACCCGCCCGGCCGTGCTGGCGGCCCTCGTCGGCCCGCTGATCGACAAGTACGCCGAGGGCTACCCCGGCCGACGCCACCACGCCGGCTGCTCGCTCGCCGACGCCGCCGAGCTGCTGGCGATCGACCGGGCCCGCGAGCTGTTCGCCGCCCCGCACGCCAATGTCCAGCCGCGCTCCGGCACCGCGGCGATGCTCGCCGCCTACGCCGCGCTGCTGCGGCCCGGCGACGTGGTGCTGGCGATGTCGCTGGAGCACGGCGGCCACCTCAGCTGCGGCTCGCGGGCCAACTTCTCCGGCCGCTGGTTCGACTTCGTCGGCTACGGGGTGCGCCGCGAGGACGGGCTGATCGACCTCGACCAGGTCCGCGAGCTGGCGCTGCGCCACCGGCCGAAGGCGATCGTGGCAGGTTCCATCTCCTACCCGCGGCACCCCGACTGGGCCGCCTTCCGGGCGATCGCCGACGAGACGGACTCCTATCTGGTGGCCTCCGTCGCGCAGACCACCGGCCTGGTCGCGGCCGGTGTCGCGCCGTCCCCGGTGCCGTACGCGGACGTCACCGTGGCGGCCACCCACAAACTGCTCCGGGGCCCGCGCGGCGGTCTGCTGCTGTGCACCGCCGAGCTGGCCGAGCGGGTCGACCGGGCGGTCTTCCCGTTCAGCCAGGGCGGCGCCGCGATGAACGAGGTGGCCGGCAAGGCCGTCGCGCTGGCCGAGGCCGCCACCCCCGCCTTCCGGGCCTACGCCCACCGCACGGTGGCCGGGGCACGGGTGCTCGCGGACGGGCTCGCGGCGGTGGGCGCGCGGCCCTTGACCGGGGGGACCGACACCCATCTGGTGACCGCCGACGTCGGCGCGCTCGGCGTCAGCGGGGCCGAGGCGGAGCGCCGCTGCGCGGCCGCCGGGCTGCTGCTCGGCAAGTGCGCGCTGCCGTACGACCCGGCGCCGCCGTCGGAGGCCTCCGGGATCCGGCTCGGGACCGGTACCGTGACCACGCAGGGCATGGGGGAGACGGAGCTGGCGGAGATCGCCGCCCTGATCGGACGGCTGCTCGCCGGGGGTACGGACGTCCGGGTGGCGGAGCGGGTCAGGGAGCTCGCGCGGGCCTTTGCCGTGCGGCGTTGACCGCGCTTCCGAATCTCCTACCCGGTAGGGCGAACCGCGATGCGTGCCACCGGCGTCCGACTCAATAAGGTGTGTGCCGTGGCGACGCACCTCGAACCTCGGACAGGCACGGGAGTACCTTCGGTACCCAACCGTCGGACAGCGCTGCGGGAGGCCAGTGGTGCGTGAGTATCTGCTGGTGCTGTTCTGCACCGCGGCGGTCACCTATCTGCTGACCGGCCCGGTCCGGAAGTTCGCCATCGCGGCGGGGGCGATGCCCCCGGTCCGCGCGCGCGACGTGCACCGCGAACCGACGCCGCGGCTCGGCGGCATCGCGATGTTCGGCGGCCTCTGCGCGGGCATCCTGGTCGCCTCCCAGCTCGACAACCTGAGCAAGGTGTTCTCCCAGGGCACCGACATCCGCGCGCTGCTCTCCGGCGCCGGCATCATGTGGCTGCTCGGCGTGCTGGACGACAAGTGGGGCGTGGACGCCCTGGTGAAGCTGGGCGGCCAGATGATCGCCGCCGGTGTGATGGTCTGGCAGGGCGTCACGGTGATCACCCTGCCGGTGCCCGGCGTCGGGCCGGTCGCGGTCAGTCCGACCCAGGGCATGGTCATCTCGGTGGTCCTGGTCGTCGTCATGGTCAACGCGGTGAACTTCATCGACGGACTGGACGGCCTGGCGGGCGGCATGGTCTGCATCGCCGCGATCGCCTTCTTCCTGTACTCGTACCGGCTCTGGTACGGCTACACGATCTCCGACGCCGCCCCCGCGGTGCTGTTCAGCGTGCTGCTGATCGGCATGTGCCTGGGCTTCCTGGCGCACAACATGCACCCGGCCCGGATCTTCATGGGCGACTCCGGCTCGATGATGCTCGGCCTGATGCTGGCCGTCGCCGCGATCTCCATCACCGGCCGGGTCGATCCCGACCTCATCACCAGCGAGCTGGGGTCGCAGACCGCCACCGTGCACGCCCTGGTGCCGATCTACATCCCGCTGCTGCTGCCGCTGACGGTCATCGCGCTGCCGCTGGCGGACCTGCTGCTCGCCGTGGTCCGCCGCACCTGGGCGGGCCAGTCCCCGTTCGCCGCCGACAAGCGGCACCTGCACCACCGACTGCTCCAGGTCGGCCACTCGCACAGCCGCGCCGTACTGATCATGTACTTCTGGGCCGCGCTGATCGCCTTCGGGACCGTCGCCTTCTCGGTCACCAACACCGGCCGGACCGTCGTCCTCACGCTGGCCGGGCTCTGCCTGGTCGGCCTGGTGGTGCTGCTCACCCCGCGGTTCCGGCCCCGGGCCCCGCGCGCGGTGCAGGCCTTCGTGCCGCCGCGCTACCGCCGCCGTCCGGTGGCCAGGCCCGCTGCCGCTGCTGCCGCCCCGGTCGCGGAGAGCACCGAGCTCACCGCCGAATCGGCCGGACGTACGGACTCCGAGCCGATGGCCGAACTGTCGGCCGAGGACAAGCGGCTGCTCGGCGGAGTGCCCAAGGGATCCTCGGCGGTCACCGGCCGCGGACACGGCAACGGCCGCGGCCACGGGGAGAGGTGAGGGCGCGTCAAGCGGGTTCACCCGATCGGCGGCACCCTTGGGCCATCGGTGTGACAGGTGCCACATATTCATGGTAAAGCTCTCATCAAATAGTTTGTGATACCGTTCACGAGTACCGAGAACGCGCCGAAAGACCTGACAGGTGGATGACTTCCGTCCCTGGCGGGTCCCACTCGACGGGCTCGCCGTCGAGCGGCCGGCCCGCGGTGGTTCCGGTCCGGTATCACCACCGAGTTCTGTGCCCGTCCCCCCGCCACATCGACATGCCGCCGGAGTTGCCGACATGCCGTCCAACGACGCCCGGATCCTCCGAGGCGCCGCGATCCCCACTGCGGTCGCCGGAGTCATCGCCATGGCGATCTCCTTCGCCGTCGCGGGGGGCAAGGGCCTGCTCGGGGCCCTCTTCGGCGCCCTGCTCGTGCTGGTCTTCTTCGCCTCCGGCCAGGTCGCCCTCGACCGGCTGACCAGGTCGAACCCGCAGATGATGATGGCCGTCGGGCTGCTGGTGTACACCACGCAGATCCTGCTGGTCGGCATCGTGCTGGCGGTCTTCAAGGACACCGAGCTCTTCAACCGGCAGGCCTTCGCCTTCACCCTGCTGGGCTGCGTGCTGATCTGGACGGGCTTCCAGGTGCGCGGCTTCCTCAAGGCCAAGACCTTCTACGTCGAGGCCGACGCCTCCGAAAACAAGGCCGAGAAGCCCTCGGACAAGGGGCGTCAACAGTGACGACGGCCCACTGTCCCCCCAACGAGGGGGGCGGTGTTTATGCCGCGCTGACGGACTGCTATCGTCCGTCGCAACAACGGAGTACGGGAAGAGGCCAGGTCCATCCGCAGCGCGGATCGATCGCCCCCCGGATCCGCGAAGTCTTCGATGATCCCGCGGTGGTGCAGCGCACCGCCGGGTGGGGTCGGCGAGAAATCCATCAAGTTCCAGTGCCGCTCCGTGGTCGCAGGCCACGCCGACACACCGAGGTTGCCGTAACCATGCGTCACGACGAAGGAGTCCGTGGTGAGTGCTGAACTCACGTCCCTCGCCTCAGGCAGTTGCCACTTCGGGGACGCTGGCTGCGGCTTCCCGGCCCCGGGTCTGAACGAGTTCCAGTTCGAGCCGATTTTCACGATCGGCAGCTTCGAGTTCAACAAGCCGATGCTGCTGTCGATGGTCGTCTCGGTTCTGGTGATCGGCTTCTTCTGGGCCGCCTTCGCCAAGCCGCGTCTCGTCCCCGGCAAGCTGCAGCTGGTCGGTGAGATCGGCTACGACTTCGTCAAGCGCTCCATCGTGCTGGAGACGATCGGCAAGCGGGGCGAGAAGTACGTCCCGATGCTCGTTTCGATGTTCTTCTTCATCTGGCTGATGAACATCATGTCGATCATCCCGTTCGCCCAGTTCCCGGTGACCGCGGCGATCGCGTTCCCGGCCGGCCTCGCGGCCGTGGTCTGGGTCACCTACATGACGCTGACCTTCAAGAAGCACGGCTTCGTCGGCGGTCTCAAGAACCTCTGCTGGCCGTCGGGCATTCCCGGCTGGGTCATGTTCATCCTGGTGCCGATCGAGTTCTTCTCGAACATCTTCGTGCGCCCCTTCACGCTCGCGGTCCGAGCCTTCGCGAACATGTTCGCCGGCCACCTGCTGATCGTGATGTTCTCCATCGCCTCCTGGTACCTGCTCAGCCCGACCCTGGGCGCGCTGTACGGCTCGGTCTCGTTCGTCGTGACCCTCGGCCTGACCGCCTTCGAGCTGCTGGTCCAGTTCCTGCAGGCCTACATCTTCGTGATGCTGGCCAGCAGCTACATCGCCGGTGCTCTCGAAGAGGCGCACTGAGCTTGAGGGCCCCGGCCCTCCCCGAACCACCCCCCGATGATCGCCCGGTGGCCAATCACCGCCGGTTCACCACCCCTGCAAAGGACACATTGCAATGAGCATGCTCGCTGAGGTCGGCGTCTACGGTTCCGTCGCGTCCATCGGCTACGGCCTCGCCGCGATCGGCCCCGGCATCGGTGTCGGTCTCATCTTCGGCAACGGCGTCCAGGCCATGGCCCGCCAGCCCGAGGCCGCCGGCCTGATCCGTTCCAACATGTTCATCGGCTTCGCGCTGACCGAGGCGCTCGCCCTCATCGGCATCGTCATGCCGTTCGTCTTCGGCCAGGGCCCCAAGTAATCCCCGCCGTAGACCCTTCGAGGAAGGTCCAGATATGAGCATCGCGGCTAAGCTCGCGCAGGAGGAGGAGATCATGAATCCTCTCCTCCCCGCGTGGCCCGAGATCATCATCGGCCTGCTCTGCTTCTTCATCGTCTTCGGCATCCTTGGCAAGAAGCTCCTCCCCAGCATCGAGAAGGTGTTGTCGGAGCGCCGGGACGCCATCGAGGGTGGCATGGAGCGTGCCGAGGCCGCTCAGGCCGAGGCCCAGGCCCTGCTTGAGCAGTACCGCGCCGAGCTCGCCGACGCGCGTCATGAGGCTGCCCGCATTGTCGAGCAGGCTCGCGAGCAGGGCGCCGCCCAGCTCAACGAGTTGCGCGAGGAGGGCCAGCGTCAGCGCGAGGCCATCGTCGCCGCCGGCCATGCCCAGATCGAGGCCGACAAGAAGCAGGCGACCGCCGCCCTGCGCCAGGACGTGGGCTCGCTGGCCACCCAGCTGGCGTCCCGCATCGTGGGTGAGTCCCTCGAGGACCAGACGCGGCAGAGCGGCGTTGTCGACCGCTTCCTGAACGAGCTGGAGGCCAAGGCCGCCGTTGCTCAGGGTGCGGCGAAGTGATCGGCGCCAGCCGTGAGGCCCTCGCCGCCGGGCGGCAGAACCTCGAGAGCCTGACCGACTCCACCTCGGTGGACGCGGCCCGGCTCGCCGAGGAGCTCACCGCCGTCACGGTCCTGCTGGACCGCGAGGTCTCGCTGCGACGGGTCCTGACCGACCCGTCCCGGTCGGGTCAGGACAAGGCTCAGCTGGTCTCCTCGCTGCTGGCCGGCCAGGTCTCCGGCGAGACGGCCGACCTGGTCTCCGGCCTGGTCCGCTCCCGCTGGTCGGGTGGCCGTGACCTGGTCGACGCCGTGGAGGAGCTGGCCGCGTACGCGGAGGTCATCGCCGCGGACAGGGCCGGCGCCCTGGACGACGTCGAGGACGAGCTCTTCCGCTTCGGCCGGGTGGTGAGCGGCTCGCACGAGCTGCGCGCCGCGCTGACCGAGCCCAAGGCGGGCGCTGTCGCCAAGGCGGGCCTGATCAAGAAGCTGCTCGGCGGCCGCGCCAACGCGGGCACCGTGCGGCTGGTCACCGGCCTCGTCAACAACCCGCGTGGCCGTAGCCTGGAGCAGGGACTGGAGTCCTACTCCAAGCTCGCCGCCGCCCGGCGCGATCGCATGGTGGCCCAGGTCACCACCGCGGTGCCGCTGTCGGACAGCCAGAAGGAGCGCCTGTCGGGCGCCCTCGGCCGGCTGTACGGCCGCCAGGTCCACCTGAACATCGATATCGACCCCCAGGTCGTCGGCGGTGTCCGGGTGCAGATCGGTGACGAGATCATCGACGGCACCGTGTCGAGCCGCCTTGAGGGCGCTCGCCAGGTACTCGAAGGCTGAGCACCGAAGCAGCACATCCGACCCTCGGTCGGGAAACCGGCTCCACCGGAGTCGGCAAAACGTACGGCCGGTTCATACGACCCGGCCGAGAGTCGAGCACTTGCGGCCCTCAATGGCGGGCCGAGGATCGCAAACTAGGAGAGCAGGGAAGCCTGATGGCGGAGCTTACGATCCGTCCGGAGGAGATCCGGGACGCGCTGGCCGACTTTGTCCAGTCGTACCAGCCGGACGCCGCCTCTGTGGAAGAGGTCGGCACGGTCACTGACGCGGCGGACGGTATCGCCCATGTCGAGGGCCTGCCCTCGGTCATGGCGAACGAGCTGCTGAAGTTCGAGGACGGCACGCTCGGCCTCGCGCTGAACCTCGACACCCGCGAGATCGGTGTCGTCATCCTCGGTGAGTTCGGCGGCATCGAGGAGGGCCAGACGGTGCGTCGCACCGGCGAGGTCCTCTCCGTGCCGGTCGGCGACAACTACCTCGGCCGCGTCGTGGACCCGCTGGGCAACCCGATCGACGGTCTGGGCGACATCGCCGCCACCGGTCGCCGCGCCCTGGAGCTGCAGGCCCCGGGTGTTATGGCCCGTAAGTCGGTCAAGCAGCCGCTGCAGACCGGCATCAAGGCCATCGACGCGATGACCCCGATCGGCCGCGGCCAGCGCCAGCTGATCATCGGCGACCGCCAGACCGGCAAGACCGCGGTGGCTGTCGACACGATCATCAACCAGCGCGACAACTGGCGCTCGGGCGACCCGGAGAAGCAGGTCCGCTGCATCTACGTCGCCGTGGGCCAGAAGGGCTCGACCATCGCGTCCGTCCGTGGCGCCCTGGAGGAGGCCGGCGCGCTGGAGTACACCACCATCGTGGCTGCTCCCGCCTCCGACCCGGCCGGCTTCAAGTACCTGGCTCCGTACACCGGCTCCGCCATCGGCCAGGAGTGGATGTACGACGGCAAGCACGTCCTGATCATCTTCGACGACCTGTCGAAGCAGGCCGAGGCCTACCGTTCCGTCTCCCTGCTGCTGCGCCGCCCGCCGGGCCGCGAGGCGTACCCGGGCGACGTCTTCTACCTGCACTCCCGTCTGCTGGAGCGCTGCGCGAAGCTGAACGACGCGCTGGGCGGCGGCTCGATGACCGGTCTGCCGATCATCGAGACCAAGGCCAACGACGTGTCGGCGTACATCCCGACCAACGTCATCTCGATCACCGACGGCCAGTGCTTCCTGGAGTCCGACCTGTTCAACGCCGGCATCCGCCCGGCCGTGAACGTCGGTATCTCGGTCTCCCGCGTCGGTGGCTCCGCCCAGATCAAGGCCATGCGCTCGGTCGCCGGCCGTCTGCGCCTGGACCTCGCCCAGTACCGTGAGCTGGAGGCCTTCGCCGGCTTCGGTTCCGACCTGGACGCGGCCTCCAAGGCCCAGCTGGAGCGCGGTGCGCGCATGGTCGAGCTGCTGAAGCAGGGCCAGTACCAGCCGTTCCCGGTCGAGGAGCAGGTCGTCTCCATCTGGGCCGGTACCAACGGCAAGCTGGACGACGTCCCGGTCGCCGAGATCCGCCGCTTCGAGCGCGAGTTCCTGGACTACGTGCGCCTGCAGCACAAGGACCTGCTCGCGGGCATCGTCGAGACCGGTCTGCTCGCCGACGGCACCGTCGACGCCCTGACCGCCGCGATCGGCGAGTTCAAGCAGGGTTACCAGACCGCTGACGGCAAGCTGCTCTCCGAGCAGGCCTGAGTCCGGTAGCGAGGGAAAGGACGTAACGACCCATGGGAGCACAGCTTCGGGTCTACAAGCGCCGGATCCGCTCTGTCACCGCGACGAAGAAGATCACCAAGGCGATGGAGATGATCTCCGCGGCGCGCATCGGTAAGGCGCAGCGCGCGGTGGCCGCCTCCACCCCGTACGCCGATGAGCTCACCCGGGCGGTGACGGCAGTGGCCACCCGGTCCATCGCCAAGCACCCGCTCACCAGCGAGAACCCGAACGCCACGCGTGCCGCAGTCCTGCTGATCACGGCGGACCGCGGTCTGGCGGGCGGCTACTCGTCCAACGCCATCAAGGCCTCGCTGGCGCTCGCCGAGCGCCTGCGGTCCGAGGGCAAGGACGTGGTGACGTACGCCGTCGGCCGCAAGGGCGTCTCGTTCTACGGCTTCCGTGACCTCGCGGTCGCGGAGTCGTGGACGGGCTTCTCGGACAAGCCGACCTACGCCGACGCCAAGCTCGTCTCGGCCGCGCTGATCGAGGCCTTCACGGCCGAGACCGGCGGGGTGGACGAGGTCCACGTGATCTCGACCAAGTTCGAGTCGATGCTGACGCAGACCGCCGTCGACGCGCGGCTGCTGCCGCTGAAGCTCGACGAGGTCAAGGTCAGCGAGGAGTCGTCGGCGAAGGAGATCTTCCCGCTCTACGACTTCGAGCCGTCGGCGGAGGGCGTCCTCGACGCGCTGCTGCCGCGGTACGTGGAGAGCCGGATCTACAACGCGCTGCTGCAGTCGGCCGCTTCCGAGCACGCCGCCCGCCGCCGCGCGATGAAGAGCGCGACGGACAATGCCGGCGAGCTCATCAAGTCGCTCACGCGGCTTGCCAACTCGGCCCGCCAGGCCGAGATCACCCAGGAAATCAGCGAGATCGTCGGTGGCGCGAACGCGCTCGCTGACGCGAGCCGCGGGAGCGAATGAGTATGACTACCACTGTTGAGCCGACCACGGCGACGGGCCGCGTCGCGCGGGTCATCGGCCCGGTCGTCGACGTGGAGTTCCCCGTCGACGCGATCCCGAACATGTTCAACGCCCTGCACGTCGAGGTGGACAACCCCGACGGCAGCGGCAAGAAGATCCTCACCCTCGAGGTCGCCCAGCACCTCGGCGACGGCCTGGTCCGCGGCATCTCGATGCAGCCGACCGACGGCCTGGTCCGTGGCTCGCAGGTCACCGACACCGGTTCCGCCATCTCGGTGCCGGTCGGCCAGATCACCAAGGGCAAGGTGTTCAACGCCCTCGGTGAGGTGCTGAACGTCGACAAGGACGAGTTCGAGTCGCAGGTCCAGGTCCGGTGGCCGATCCACCGCAAGGCCCCCGACTTCAAGGACCTCGAGTCCAAGACCGAGATGTTCGAGACCGGCATCAAGGTCATCGACCTCCTCACCCCGTACGTCACCGGTGGCAAGATCGGTCTGTTCGGTGGTGCCGGTGTCGGTAAGACCGTTCTGATCCAGGAGATGATCTACCGCGTCGCCGAGAACTTCGGTGGTGTGTCGGTCTTCGCCGGCGTCGGCGAGCGTACCCGTGAGGGCAACGACCTCATCGACGAGATGGTCGACTCGGGCGTTCTGGACAAGACCGCGCTGGTCTTCGGCCAGATGGACGAGCCGCCGGGCACCCGTCTGCGGGTCGCGCTCTCCGCGCTGACCATGGCGGAGTACTTCCGTGACGTCGAGAAGCAGGACGTGCTCCTCTTCATCGACAACATCTTCCGGTTCACCCAGGCCGGTTCCGAGGTGTCGACCCTGCTCGGCCGTATGCCCTCCGCGGTGGGCTACCAGCCGAACCTGGCCGACGAGATGGGCCTCCTGCAGGAGCGCATCACCTCGACCCGCGGTCACTCGATCACCTCGATGCAGGCGATCTACGTCCCCGCGGACGACCTGACCGACCCGGCCCCGGCCACCACCTTCGCCCACCTGGACGCGACGACCGTTCTGTCGCGCCCGATCTCGGAGAAGGGCATCTACCCGGCCGTCGACCCGCTGGACTCCACGTCCCGCATCCTCGACCCGCGGTACATCGCGCAGACCCACTACGAGACGGCCATCCGTATCAAGGGGATCCTGCAGAAGTACAAGGACCTCCAGGACATCATCGCCATCCTCGGTATGGACGAGCTGTCGGAGGAGGACAAGATCACGGTCCACCGTGCCCGTCGCATCGAGCGCTTCCTCTCGCAGAACACCTACGTGGCGAAGCAGTTCACCGGTGTCGAGGGTTCGACCGTGCCGCTGTCCGAGACCATCGAGGCCTTCAACTCGATCGCGGACGGCAAGTACGACGCCGTTCCCGAGCAGGCGTTCTTCATGTGCGGTGGCATCGAGGACCTCGAGCGCAACGCCGCCGAGCTCGCGAAGAAGTAGTCGCGGCCGGTAGCAGCCGAGCGTGATCGCGAGGGGTGGGCCCCAGCCCTGGGACCCACCCCTCGCGTCGCATCGGCTGTGATTCCGGTCAAATCCGTGCCGCCGGTTTCATGCCGGGGGCGCGGGCCCGTTATTCTTACCGAAACTCCCGAGTAATCGGGGGTTGCATGAGCCTAGGAGCCCACGTTGGCTGAGCTGCACGTCGAGCTGGTCGCAGCCGACCGCAAGGTGTGGTCCGGTGCGGCCACCATCGTCGTCGCCCGTACGGCCTCCGGTGACACCGGCATCATGCCGGGTCACACCCCGGTGCTGAGCGTGCTGGAGACCGGTCCGGTCACCATCCGCACCACGGACGGCGGCACCGTGATCGCTGCGGTGCACGGCGGCTTCATCTCCTTCGCCGACAACAAGCTGTCTCTGCTCGCGGAGATCGCCGAGCTGGCGGACGAGATCGACGTCGCGCGCGCCGAGCGCGCACTGGACAAGGCCAAGTCCGACCTGGACGAGCACGCCGAGCGGCGCGCCGAGGTCCGGCTGTTCGCGGCGCGCGGCCTCAAGGCCCGCGCCTGATTGTGCCGGACCCCGCCTGAGCGGGGTCGACCGACGGTCCCGGGGACGCGTGAGCGTGACCCCGGGACTGTCGTCTCAGTTGGTAGGTCAACGCGGTCGCCTGGTACGGCCGAACGGGGAACGCGGGTAGCGAGGAGGTAGGTGAGCATGGTCCTCGCCCTTGTGGTGTGTGCGGCGGTCGTGGCGCTCGGAGTGATCGGGTTGGTCGCGTTCGCGGTACGCCGCCGTGTGATCCAGCGGGTCGGCGGCACCTTCGACTGCAGTTACCGGCTCAAAATGCCTGTCGACGCCTCCACGCAGCCCGACCTCGACGAGAACGGCAAACCCACCTCGGCCCCGGTTCCCCAGACCGACGGCAAGGGGTGGGTTTTTGGTATCGGCCGGTACAGCGGCGACTCCATCGAGTGGTTCCGGGTCTTCTCCTACGCCCCGCGCCCCCGCAAGGTGCTGCCGCGCCGGGAGATCGAGGTGCTGGGCCGGCGCTACCCGGAGGGGCAGGAGGAGCTCGCCCTGCTCTCCGGCTCGGTCGTGCTGCGCTGTCTGCACGACGGCGCCCCGCTGGAGCTCGCCATGAGCGAGGACGCGCTCACCGGCTTCCTCGCCTGGCTCGAAGCGGCCCCGCCCGGGCAGAGGGTCAACGTCGCGTAGCGACGGGACCCTCGGGGTGGGGGTCCCCCCGGCCGGAGGCTGGGGGAGGTCAACGTCGCGTAGCGACGGACCCTCGGGGTGGGGGAGGTCAACGTCGCGCAGCGACGTTTTCGGGGGTTAACGCCGCCTAACCGGCCCGGCTAGGGTGGCCGCATGGTCAATCTGACGCGCATCTACACCCGTACCGGCGACGACGGCACCACGGCGCTCGGTGACATGAGCCGCACGAGCAAGACCGATCCCCGCCTGGTCGCCTACGCGGACGCCAACGAGGCCAACGCCGCCATCGGCGTGGCCATCGCGGCCGGCGCGCTGCCGGCCGATGTGGTCACGGTGCTCACCCGGGTGCAGAACGACCTCTTCGACGTCGGTGCCGATCTGGCCACCCCGGTGGTGGAGGACCCCAAGTACCCGCCGCTGCGGGTCGAGCAGTCCTACATCGACAAGCTGGAGACGGACTGCGACCACTACCTGGCGGAGCTGGAGAAGCTGCGCAGCTTCATCCTCCCCGGCGGCACCCCGGGCGCCGCGTACCTGCACCTGGCCTGCACGGTGGTGCGGCGGGCCGAGCGGGCCACCTGGGCGGCGATCGACACCCACGGGGACACCGTCAACCCGCTGACCGCCAAGTACCTCAACCGGCTGTCCGACCTGCTGTTCATCCTGGCCCGGGCCGCCAACAAGGAGCGCGGCGACGTGCTCTGGGTGCCGGGCGAGAACCGCTGAGACGACCGCGCGCGGGTGCGGTGGACCGTCTCCCGTCCGGTCCACCGCACCCGCACCCGTACCTGCGTCCGCCGCTGTCCTAGTGGTGCTCCGCCCGCTCGGGGATCTGCCGGCCGACGATCCGGCCGTCCTCGACGATCGCGCCGGCCGGCGGCTGCTTCGGCCAGAGGGTGTAGCTGGTGGCGATGACGAGGTTCACCACCGCGGCGATGCCCAGCCGCCAGTACCACTGGTCGAACACCCCGGTCCCGGTGGCGTCGGTGAAGAGCTTCAGCGCGGTGATCAGGGTGAGCGTGATCGCCACCGAGACCAGGGTGCGCCGGCAGATCCGCCACTCGTGCCGGCTCCGGGCGGTGCCGTACTTGGGCGCGGGCAGCGGCTTCGGGCCGCCGCCGAAGCGGTGCTGGAACCGGTCGTCGGCCCAGCGGACCACCGACGGCCCGTAGCCGACCGAGAAGCCCAGGTAGCTCGCGGCGAGCGCGTGCGTCCAGGAGGCGGTGGCGCCGCCGCGCAGGTCGAGGAAGGTGAGCAGGAACAGCGCCAGGTCGATCACGGGCAGCCCGACCAGCAGGACGGTGCTCACCCTTTGCCACCGCAGCAGGTAGCGGGCGGCCAGGCCCAGCGCGAGAACCACCCAGAAGGCGACCTCGGCGGCGAGGACAAGAGTGACGATCATGGTGTGCTCCAGTTCTCGACGACGCTCCCAGCCTCCCCGCGGTACCCCCGCGCGCGCGTCGTCGGCGGGGACGGACCCGTTCTGCATCTTTCGATGTAGCGGCGCTCCTCCCGCCTCCGGAGTCGGCCGCGGGGCCGGGGATGATCTGATGGGGCCGTGCGCAGACCCACACCCACCCCACGGCAGGTCGATGCCACGATCGCGCTGGCCGGGCTGACCGGCGGACTGCTGCTGATCGCCTTCCAGGTGTACGACCACTCCTCGGCCATCCCCCGCTGGCAGGTGCTGCCGGCGCTGCTGGCGATGGCGGCCCTGGAACTGGTCCGGCGGACCAGGCCGATCACCATCGCGGTCCTCGGCGGGCTGGTCTTCGCCGGGAGCATCTTCTCCGGCGCCCTGCTGGCGACCACCATCATGTACACCGACCTGCTCTACGCGGCGGTGTTGTACGGACCCCGGCGGATGTCGCCGATCCTGCACATCAGCGGCACCATCTCGGTGCTGGTGCTGACCACCCTGACCTTCGTCTACAGCGACACCGGTACGGCCGTCACGGTGGTGGTGATCAGCACCCTGGTCTTCCTGGGCCCGCTCTGGAGCGCCGACATCGTGCGCAAGCACCGGCAGGAGGCGGAGACCCAGCGGCTGCGGGCGGAACAGACCGCGCTGCTCTCGGAGATGGACCGGCGCGAGGCGGTGGTCACCGAACGGGCTCGGATGGCACGCGAGTTGCACGACGTGGTGGCCAACCACCTGTCGGCGATCGCGATCCACGCGACCGGCGCGCAGTCGATGGCGCGGCGTCAGGGGCGGCCGGCGGAGGATCCGGTGCTGGAGGTGCTCGGCGTGATCCGCGAGAACAGCGTCCAGGGTTTGGCCGAAATGCGTCGCATCGTCGGGCTGCTGCGGGACAGCGGCGGCGGCGAGGCCGACGAGTCGTACGCCGCGCCGGACCTGTCGGCGGTGGACGCGCTGCTCGCCAAGGCCCGGGCGGCCGGGCGGGACGTCGGGTTGGACTTCGAGCTGACCGAGTGCGGCGAGCGCGGGGTCCTGCCGGTGCCGGTCGGGCTGGCCGCGTACCGGATCGTGCAGGAGTCGCTGACCAACGCGCTCAAGCACGCCGGCCCGGGGGAGGTCCGGGTGCTGCTGGACTTCCGGGCCGAGGAGCTGCGGATCAGTGTGGACAGCCCGTTCCGGAGCGGGGCCGGGCAGGCGCTGCCGGGTGCCAGGGCCGGGCTGGTCGGCATGGCGGAACGGGCCTCGCTGCTCGGCGGCAGCTTCGAGGCCGGCCCGAAGGACGGGAGCTGGAACGTGCGCGCGGTACTGCCGCGGGAGCAGGCGACGGACGAAGGGGCGGGACGGTCATGACGATCCGGGTGCTGGTCGCGGAGGACCAGGCGGCGGTCAGGGCGGCGCTGGTGATGATCCTGCGGGCCGAGCCGGACCTGGAGGTGGTCGGCCAGGCGGCGGACGGCGAGGAGGCCGTCCGGCTGGCGCTGGAGCTGCGGCCCGACGTGGTCCTGATGGATGTGCAGATGCCCCGGCTGGACGGGGTCTCGGCGACCCGCCAGGTGGTGGCGGCCGGGGCGGCGCAGGTCCTGGTGCTGACGACCTTCGACCTGGACGAGTACGTCTACGGGGCGCTGCGGGCCGGGGCGGCCGGGTTCCTGCTGAAGGACCTGGAGGCGGACGCCCTGGTCGACGGCATCCGCACGGTGGCGCGCGGGGACGGCATGCTGGCGCCCTCGGTGACCCGCCGGCTGATCGGGACCTTCGCCCGTCCGGAGCGGCAGGTGGGGCCGGAGGTCCGGGCGGCGGTGGCCGGGCTGACGCCGCGCGAACGGGAGGTGCTGGCCTGCATCGGCGCCGGGCTGTCGAACGGTGAGATCGCCGGGCGGCTGGAGATGGCGGAGGCGACCACCAAGACCCATGTCAGCCGGATCCTGGCCAAGCTGAGGCTGCGCAGCCGGGTGCAGGCGGCGATCCTGGCCCAGGATCTGGGGCTGATGATCTGACTGGTCCGATCGATCCGATCAGCTGACCTTCTCGCCCGCTCAGGTCTGTCGCAGATCACACCCCCGGAAGCCACCACGGGCGCCGAATCGGCATTAAAGTCCCGCCCATGAGTGATGCGGCTCGGCGGGTGACCCCTGCCTTGAGCCGCCTTCAGGGCCCGCCCACCAGGGCGGCGACGGCATCGGGAGACCAAGCCATGAGCAGTGCGTCCAGCAAGCAGATCGCCGTGATCGGGGCCGGCCTGATGGGCGCCGGCATCGCCCAGGTCTCCGCCCAGGCCGGGCACCCGGTGGTCCTGCGCGACGTGACCGAGGAGGCGCTGCGCCGGGGCCTCGACGGCATCCGCGCCTCGTACGACAAGTTCGTCTCCAAGGGCCGGCTCACCGCCGAGGACGCCGAGGCGGCGCTCGGCCGGATCACCACCACCACCGACCTCGGCGCGGTCGCCGAGGCGGACATCGTGGTCGAGGCGGTGTTCGAGCAGCTGGAGGTCAAGGAGGGCGTCTTCAAGGAGCTCGACAAGCTCGCCAAGGACGGCGCGGTGCTCGCCTCCAACACCTCCGCCATCCCGATCACCCGGATCGCCGCCGCCACCTCGCGCCCCGAGTCCGTCGTCGGCGTGCACTTCTTCTCGCCGGTGCCGCTGATGAAGCTGGTCGAGCTGGTCCGCGGCTACAAGACCAGCGACGAGACGCTGGCCACCGCCCGGGCCTTCGCCGAGGGCGTCGGCAAGGACGTCGTGGTGGTCAACCGCGATGTGGCCGGTTTCGTCACCACCCGCCTGATCACCGCCCTGGTCGTCGAGGCCGCCAAGCTCTACGAGTCGGGCGTCGCCTCCGCCGAGGACATCGACGCCGCCTGCCGGCTCGGCTTCGGCCACCCGATGGGCCCGCTGGAGACCGCCGACCTGACCGGCGTGGACATCCTGCTGCACGCCGCGCGGAACATCTACAGCGAGACCCAGGACGAGAAGTTCGCCGCCCCGGAGATCATGGCGCGCATGGTCACCGCCGGTGACCTGGGTCGCAAGAGCGGCCGCGGCTTCTACCCGTACCCGGGCAAGTGACCGCCGCCGGCTGAGCCGACGGATCGGACGGGCCGTGCGGTCGTGGGACCGCGCGGCCCGTTCTGCCGAGCCTGGTGAGTTTCCTCACGCCGGTGCCGCAGACGGGTGATTTGGGCGGTAATCGAGCGTAAGTGTGGAGAGTTCCTGCGTATATTCCCTCGGACGAGTGAAGTTGCTTCAGATCCGGCCGGAACCAGCAACCCGAGGGCCCGGCACGCCGTCAGATGGATGACGGGGAACCCGGCATTCCGTCCGGGGCCGGCGCGCGGGGCCGCTGGGCCCGCCCGGCGCCCGGAGCGTCACCGCCCCCGGCCCGGCACCGCCGGCGGCACCCGTCCCCACCGAGACCCACCCGGCCACCGACACCCGGCGGCACCGACCGCCAGGACCGGCGCCGAGCCCGGTCCGCCCCGGCACGCCGGGCCCGCCCCGCGGAGGAGGAGAGCATGCGCATCACCGGCAACCACGTGGCGCTGGCCCTCGAAGGCCGCCTCGACGTGCGTACCGCCGCCGACGCGCGGGCGCGGCTGCACCAGGCCGTCGACGGCGGCCTCGGCGACCTCGTGCTCGACCTCGGCCGGCTGGAGTTCTGGGACGCCACCGGTCTGGGCGTGATCATGGGCACCCACCGCCGGGCCGGCCGGATCGGGCGCCGGCTGGTGCTCCGCTCCGTCCCGGCCCAGCTCCAGCGCCTCCTGGTGGCCACCCGGCTGCACCGCATCCTCGCCGTCGAGGGCGTCACCGCCGAACCCCTCGGCGCCACCCTGCCGGCCCTCTGACAGCCCCGGACACATCCCCGGCGACAGCCCCGGACACACCCCCGGCCCGGCCCCGGCCCCCGCAAGCCCTTGCGCCGGGCGGCCGGTGACGGCCCGACGCTGCGCGGGTGGGCGCTGATGTGCGAGAGTCTGGCGTCAGGAAACGGCCGCCGGGGCCCGGCCCCGGGCCGCGGACGACGCCGGCCGGTACGGAGCGACGGCGCGAGCGCGGGGCGGAGCAGAACGTGGCACAGCCAACCGGGGACTTCCGGCAGGAGTCAGTGCGCACCCGGAACGGTGAACTCGTCTCCGGCGGACTGCTGGTGGGAGTCGGCGGCCCCGAGGGCTCCGAGGTCCGGCCCTGTCCCGAGGAGTGGCGCCCCCGCCCCCGCCGGACCGGGCCGGGAACACCCGCCCGCGGCCCGGCCGGCGACCCCGGCCGCCAGGTCGGCCCGCTCGCGCTCGGCGCCGGCCCCGCCGACCTCCTGCTGCTCGACCGCGAGGCCGACATCGCCCAACTGCTCGGCCTGCTCGCCGAGGGGCGCTCGATACGCCTGGTCGGCCAGGCCGGCTCCGGCCGCAGCACCCTGCTGTCGGCCGTCGCCGCGGCCGCCGGCGACCTCGCCCCCGGCGGCGTGGTCCAGCTCCGCGGCCACCGGCGCACCGCCGCCGACCTGCTCCAGGAGCTCTTCGCCGCGACCCACCACGCCCCCGGCTTCCGCCCCGACCCCGGCCAGCTCGCCGAGCACCTCGCGGGCGTCGGCGCGATCGTCGTCATCGACGAGGTCGAACCCGACGGCGCCGAACTGGAGGCGCTGCTCGCCACCGCCCCCGACTGCGCCTTCCTGATCTCCTCCGCCGCCGACGGCCCGCTGCTCCCGGCCGACTCCCGGCTCCAGGACCACCTGGTGGCCGGCCTCTCCCGGCAGGCCTGCCTGGCCCTCGCCGCCCGGCTGGCCGGACGGCCCCTGGACGCGGCCGAGAAGGCCTGGGCGGTGGACCTCTGGTTCGAGTCCGAGGGCCTGCCGCTGCGCTTCGTCCAGGCCGCCGCACTGCTGCGGCAGCGGGACGTCGCGGTGGACGCGCTGGTCGCCGCCGAGGAGGACCGGATGGACGTCTTCGGCGCCGTCCGGGAGCCCGTCCACGACCCCGACCCGGCGGTCCGCGAGGCGGCGCTGCGGGGCACCGTGCCGCTGCCCTCGGTCGCCGAGTCCACCCTCCCCGCCGTCCGGCTGGCCGAGGGGCTGAGCGAGACCGCGCAGGCCGTGCTGAGGCTCTCGGTGGCCCTCGGCGGCGAGTGCCCGACCGCCCCGCACCTGCCCGCCCTGATCGACGTCGGCCAGGGCGAGAGCGCGCTCGCCGAACTCGCCGACGCCGGACTCGCGGTCTCGATCGGCGGCCACCACCGGCTGACCGCCGGGGCGCTGGAACTGCTCGCCCCGCACTGGCCGGCCCGGGACAGCGTGGACGGTGCCGCCCAGCACTTCTCCTGGTGGGTCGGGCACTCCTCGGTCTCGCTGCCGCAGATCGCGGCCGAGGCCGAGGTGGTGATCGGCGTGCTGCTCGCCGACCGGGCCGCCGGGCGGCACGACTCGGTGCGGCGGCTGGCCCGGGCGGCGGCCCCGGCCCTGGCCCTGGCGCTGCGCTGGGGGGCCTGGGAGCGGGCGCTGCAGCTCGGCCTGGAGGCGGCCCGGCGGACCGGGGCCGGGGCCGACGAGGCCTGGTTCCACCACGAGCTCGGCGTGTACGCCCTCTGCGTCCACGAACCCGGGCGGGCCGTCACCGAGTTGGAGGCCGCGCTGACGCTGCGGTCGGCGCTCGGCGAGGTGCGCGGGGCGGCCGGGGCGCGCCGGATGCTCGATCTGCTGCGGGCCGAGGGCCGCCAGCTGTCGGCCGCGGCGCCCGCGGGCTCGGCGTCGGTCCGCAGGCCCGGTATCCGGGCCATCGCGCGGGTGCCGCTGCGGATCGGCGCCGCCGCGGCGGCCGGTCCCGGCCGGAGCAGGCGGGCGGTCGTCGCCGCCTCGGCGGCGGTGCTGGCGCTGGGGGTGCTTGGGACGGCGGTCGGGCTGACGGTGACCGGGGAGGACCGCGGCAACGACCCGCACAGCAGCAGCGACGACGGCTCCACGCTGCCCGGTGCCGAGACCTCGCCGCGTCCCTCCTCGCCCCGGCCGACGGCCTCCGGGGCCTCCTCGCCGGTCACCCTGCCGGCCACCGGAGCGACGGGTGGGCCGGTCCTGGAGCAGTCGGCGGCCGGTACCCCGTCGAGCGGTGGCGCCACGGCCTCCCGGACGCCCTCCGGCTCGCCGTCGGCCTCGGGTTCGGCCTCGGCCTCGAAGAAGCCGAGCGGTTCGCCGAGCCCGGGGGCGAGCACCGGCACCACTCCGCCGCAGACCCAGGCCCCCAACCCGCCGCAGCCCCCCGGGGGCGGCACCGGGGGCGGTACGGGCGGTGGCACGGGCGGTACGAGCGGCGGCGGAACGACCGGTGGGACCACGGGCGGGACGACCGGTGGCGGCGGCACCCCGCCGACCGGGGAGCCCAGCCCGTCCCCCTCCACGGCCTCCCCGACGGCGAGTCAGACCCCGACCCAGCCCCCGACGCCTACCGAACCGACGACGCCGTCGGGCTCGGCGAGCCCGACGACGTCCACTCCGGCGTCCTCGCCGGCCGGTTGACCGGCCGGCCGGGGGTCAGAACAGCTTGAGCTTGTCGTCGTCGATGCCGCGCAGCCCGTCGTAGTCCAGCACCACGCAGCCGATGCCGCGGTCGGTGGCCAGCACGCGGGCCTGGGGCTTGATCTCCTGCGCGGCGAAGATGCCCTTCACCGGGGCCAGCAGCGGGTCCCGGTTGAGCAGTTCCAGGTACCGGGTGAGCTGTTCGACGCCGTCGATCTCGCCGCGCCGCTTGATCTCCACGGCGACCGTCGCGCCGTCGGAGTCGCGGCACAGGATGTCCACGGGGCCGATCGCGGTCGGATACTCGCGGCGGATCAGCGACCAGCCGGCGCCGAGCACCTCCATCCGGTCCGCGAGCAGCTCCTGGAGGTGTGCCTCGACACCGTCCTTGATGAGTCCGGGGTCCACCCCGAGTTCGTGGGAGGAATCGTGCAGCACCTCCTCCAGCGTGATGATGAGCTTCTCGCCGGCCTTGTTCTCCACCGTCCAGACCCCGTCGGCCTCCTTGAGGACGCACGGCGGGGACATCCAGTTGAGCGGCTTGTAGGCGCGGTCGTCGGCGTGGATGCTGACGCTGCCGTCGGCCTTGACCAGGATGAGCCTGGTGGCGGAGGGCAGATGGGCGGAGAGCCGACCGGCATAGTCGACTGAGCAGCGGGCAATTACGAGACGCACGGTCGACCACGCTAGCCCACCGGGGCCAGTTGATGCGATTCCACGACGACGGGGTGAAGAATCCGCGAACCCCGCCACGATGGATGCCCTGCGATCCCGTCAAAGCCTGTCGGCACCCTGGCGGCCATCACCATAGACAGCTACGGTGTGTGACGGCTTGCTTGCGGGAGCGCTGTCAACGGGGATGGAGACTTCAGATGAACGATCCGACAGGTTCCGGCCAATCCGGTGCACGGGGGCGTATTCCCGGAGGAATCCGCCGGAACCACCGGTCTGGTCCGTCGTTGGCTGCCACGCTGTTCTGAGCGGGCGGCGCCCCGGCCGCGTCCCTCGACGGACCAGCGGCGCCCCTGCCTGGCGTGTTGCCGGAAACACGGTCGTCCGACGGCGTCACACCCGTCCGACGGTGTTCCGGACACAGACGCGCCTGCACCCTCACCCTCAGCTCTGACTTGGACTACGCATCACCGCCCGCGCGCCGCGTGGGCGGACCGCGAGAGGAGAATCCATGTCGCTCGACGTCTCACCGGCCCTGCTGGAGAAGGCCGCGCGGGACGAGGTCGACGAGCGGGAGTTCGTCGACTGCGTCCGCGTCTCCCTGCCGTACGCCTGGGAGCTGATCAGCTCGCTGGTCGCCCGGGCCGAGGTCGACGGCACCGACTTCGCCGACAACCACGTACCGCCGCCCAGCGAGCAGGCCCGCGGCCAGCTCCTGCGGGCACTGGCCAGCGACGCCATCCGGGGGGCCCTGGAACGGCACTTCGGCGTCCGCCTCGCCTTCCAGAACTGTCACCGGGTGGCGGTCTTCCGGCCGTCCTCCGCCAACAAGAAGCGGTACGACCGCTTCACCTCGGTCCGTGAGCAGCTCCTCAACCAGTCCGACGAACTCCGGGACTGTTAGTCGTAGTCGCCCGCTCGTCTGTGGGGCCTCGGGGCGGGGTCGCCCGCTCGCCTGTTGTTTCCGGGTGGCTGCCGGGCCCCGTCGCGGGGGGCCCGGCAGCCGGGTGTCATCCCAGCTGCGGCAGGACCTCGGAGCCGATCCGGGCGATGTTGTGCAGGGTGGCCTCCCGGTCGCCGCTGCCCTCGGCGAGCAGCGCGAACCGGCGGATGCCGGTCCGCTCGGCGGTGGCCAGCAGCCGGTCCGCGCACTGCCTGGGGGTCCCGACCGCGTGCAGGTCGCAGAGCAGCTCGGTGTACTGGTGCGGGTCCCGCATCTTCCGCTCCCGGCCGTCCACCGTGCGGTGGGCGCCGAGCCCGAACTCGAACCAGCCGGGCATGGCGCGCAGCAGGGTGGCCCGGGCCGTCGAGGCACGGTCGTCGACCTGGGCGACCCCGGCCGCGACGTGCTGGCGGGTGATCCGCCGCAGCTGCTCCTCGCCGCGCCCGGCCGCCAGCCAGGCGGAACGGTAGAGCTCCAGCATGTTCAGCTTGTCCTCGTCGCCGGAGTGCATGCCCAGCAGCATCGGCAGACCCCGTTCGGCGGCGGTGCGGACCCCGCCGGGCGAGGTGCAGGCGACCACCATCGGCGGGCCGGCCACCGGCCGGCCGGTGGCGGTGAGCTCCTCGGCGGAGCCGTCGGCGTCCTGGCGCTGCCGGGGGAAGCGCAGCGTGCCGGTCCGGTCGTCGAGGCCCAGCCAGGCGCCGAGGTCCGGCTGCCGGGGCGGCTCGGTGGCCCGGGGCACCACGGCGACCTCGGGGAAGGTGAACTGCGGCCCGGCCGCGCCCACCCGGGTGCCGCGCAGCCAGCGCAGCAGCAGGTCGAGCCGCTCCGGGAAGCCCTGTTCGAAGGCGTCGACACCGCCGCCGAACACCTCCAGGTCGATCCACGGGCCGCCGCGCCCCACCCCGAGCGTGAAGCGTCCGTCGGAGGTGAGGTGGAGCAGCGCCGCCTGTTCGCCGAGGGCCACCGGATGGGTGGTGGAGAGCACGCTGACCGCCGTGCCGATGCCGATCCGCCTGGTCCGGCCGAGCAGCAGTGCGGCCAGGGTGGCGGCGTTGGGGCAGACCCCGTACGGGACGAAGTGGTGTTCGGCCAGCCAGACGCTGTCGAGTCCCGCCTGTTCGGCCGCGACGGCGGCGCGGACGGTGCGGTCGAGCGCCTCCCCGTGGGTCTGGCCGGGGAACTGCGCCGAGAGCAGGAACGCGCCGACCTGGACGGGGGCGGTGTCCGCGGTGGCGGCGCCGGTGCGCCGGTCCGCCGGCAGCGGGGTGCCGGCGGCGGCCGTCACGGTGGTGGGGGTCAGCGCCGGGCCGGGGGCCGGCGGGCGGACCCCGATGGGCCGGCGGGTCTCGGCGCGGGTGCTGGTTCGGGTCATGGTGAGGCCTCCTCGGGTGCGCGCAGGGTCTGCGGGCCCCGCCTGTCCCCTCGTGAGTAGCCCATGTCATGTGCCAATGGCACGCCGAACCACCAATTTCCCAGAGAATCGGGTGGATCTCACGGGAAACAGCCGATCATCCTCCGATGCCGTGATAGTGGCCCACCCGGGCGGTGAGCGGCCGTACGCTGGAACGGTTCCCGACACCCCGCAGAGAGGTAGCCCGACGTGTCGCCCCGACGCAACCGGATCAAGAGCGCCGCCGAACCGGACCGGGCGGAGCCGGCCGCCCCGATGGGCAGCTCGATGCGACGGACCGAGAGCTACCAGGGCGACGACTGGGTGGTGCAGACGGTCGCCGGGACGGCCGGACGGCACTACCGCTGCCCGGGCTGCGACCAGGAGATCCCGCCCGGGACGGGGCACTTGGTGGCGTGGCCGCTGCACGGCGCGGGCGTGGACGACCGGCGGCACTGGCACCGGGCCTGCTGGGGCGCTCGGGAGCGCCGGGCCTCGAACCTGCTCCGCGGCCGCGGCGCTCCCCGCTACTGACCCGCACCGACCGGTCCTGACGTCCCGCCCGGCTCAGGCGTCGCGCCGCTTCAGCACCAGCGCGCCGCCGACCAGCGCGGCGACGGTCCAGGCCAGGCAGATCAGGAAGCCCGCCCACGGCCCGTACGGCTGGCCTTCCTGCTCGTAGACCAGCAGCATCCGGGAGCCCGCGTAGTCGGGGAAGTAGTGGGCGACGGTCTTGGCGCCCGGCACCGCCGAGAGGATCGGCGAGAGCAGGAAGAAGAACGGCACCAGCACGCCCAGCGCGAGGGTCTGGTTGTGCAGCATCGTGGTGACCCCGGCCGAGAAGAGGCAGAGCATCGTGAGGTAGAGCGCGGCGCCGAACACCGCGCGCAGCACGTTCGGTTCGCCCAGCGAGGTGGAGTGGTCGCCGAGCAGCGCCTGGCCGGTGAAGAAGGTCAGGAAGGCCGTCACCAGCGAGACGGCCAGGGCGAGCCCCCCGAGCACCACGGCCTTGCCGGTGAGCAGGGTGCCGCGCTGCGGGACGGCCGCGAGGGTGACCCGGATCATCCCGCTGCTGTACTCGTTCCCGATCGCCAGTACGCCGAAGACGATGATGGCCAGCTCGCCGAGGAGGATGCCGGAGAAGGCGGTGCCGGTGGCGTCGAACGGGGTGTTGTCGCTGCGGAACTCCTCGAAGTTGTTGTTGGTCAGCAGCGACAGCAGGGCACCGACGCCGAGGGTGACCACGAAGGTCAGCGCGAGGGTCCAGATCGTCGAGCGGACACTGCGGATCTTGGTCCACTCGGAGCGCAGGACCGCGGGGAAGGACGCCATCTCAGTTCTCCTCCGTGCCGCGGGCGGCCGGCTGCCCCGCCGGCCCGCCCTTCCAGTCGGCGCCCCAGACGCCGGGTGCGCCGGCCGCGTCCCGGCCCGGCCCGTCGCCGGCGTGGTACTCCACCGCGTCGGCCGTCATCTGCATGAACGCCTCCTCCAACGAGGCCTGCTGCGGGCTGAGTTCGTGCAGCACCACGCCGTTCGCGGCGGCCAGTTCGCCGAGCGCGGCGAGGTCGCCGTCGACCACCTCGACCGAGCCCGCCGGGCCCGCCTCGTGCCGCAGTCCGGCGCCGGCCAGCGCGTCGAGCAGCCGCTCGGGCTGCGGGCTGCGCAGCCGGACGGCGGAGCGCGAGTTGCGCCGGATGAACTCGGCCATCGGCAGGTCGGCCAGCAGCCGGCCGCGGCCGATGACCACCAGGTGGTCCGCGGTGACGGCCATCTCGCTCATCAGGTGGGAGGAGACGAAGACGGTCCGGCCCTCGGCCGCGAGGCGCTTCATGAGGTTGCGGATCCAGAGGATGCCCTCCGGGTCGAGCCCGTTCACCGGTTCGTCGAACATCACGATCTCCGGGTCCCCGAGCAGCGCGCAGGCGATGCCGAGGCGCTGGCCCATGCCGAGCGAGAAGCCGCGGGCCCGCTTGCGGGCGACCGGGGTGAGGCCGACCAGGGCGAGCGCCTCGTCCACCCGGCGCACCGGGATCCGGTTGCTCTGGGCGAGCCAGAGCAGGTGGTCCCGGGCGGTACGGCCGGGGTGGACGGCCTTGGCCTCCAGCAGCGCGCCGATGTACTTGAGCGGTTCGCTCAGCTGTCCGTATCTTCTGCCGTCGATGGTGACCCGGCCGCCGGTGGGACGGTCGAGGTCGAGGATCATGCGCATCGTGGTGGACTTCCCGGCACCGTTGGGCCCCAGGAACCCGGTGACCACGCCTTGCGGGACCTTGAAGCTCAGCCGGTCGACGGCCAGGGTCTTGCCGTAACGTTTGGTCAGGTCGTGCAACTCGATCATCGCTGCTCCCTTACTCTCCGTCAGGCTATGACAAAGCGGACAAGGTGGCCCGCTGAGTGGGCCCGCCGGGCGCACCGGAATACGGTGGCCCCATGACCCAGCTCCCCTCCGCAGTGTCGGTCCGCGAGAGCGGTACCGGAACTCCCCTCGTGCTGCTGCACGCCTTTCCGCTCAGTGCCGCCATGTGGTCCGCCCAACTGGAGGCGCTGCCCGGTCCGACCGGGGACCGGGCCCGGGTGATCGCCCCGGACCAGCGCGGCTTCGGCGGTGCCGGGCTGGGCTCCGAGGAGCCCTCGCTGGACACCGTCGCCGACGACGTCGCCCGACTGCTGGACGCCGCCGGGATCGACCGGACGGTGCTCGGCGGGCTCTCCATGGGCGGGTACGTGGCGCTGGCCTTCGCCGAGCGCCACCCCGACCGGCTGGCGGGCCTGCTGCTGGCCAACACCAAGGCCACCGCCGACCCCGAGCCGGCCAGGGCCAACCGGGAGCGGATCGCCGCCGCGGTGCTGGCCCGGGACAGCGTGCGGCTGCTGCTCGACGAGCGGATGGCGGCCGTCCAGCTCGGGCCGGACTCCCAGCACCTGGTGGACCGGGTGGAGGGGATGATCGCCGCCGCCCCGCCGGCCACCGTCGCCTGGGCGCAGCGGGCCATGGCGGCCCGTCCGGAGCGGCTGGACGTCCTGGCCGGGGTGCGGGTGCCGGCCGCCGTGCTGGCGGGCGCAGAGGACGCGCTGATGCCCGTCACCGAGGCCGAGTCGATGGCCCGGGCGCTGCCGGACGCCGAGCTGACCGTGCTGCCCCGGGTGGGGCACCTGAGCGCGATCGAGGCGCCGGAGGCCTTCGACGCGGTCGCGCGCCGGCTGCTGGAGCGGGTGGTGGCGGCGGGATGAGGGAGGAACGTGCGGAGGCCGGCGGCTGGGACTTCTCCGCGTTGGAGGTGACCGGCCGGATCCCGTTGACCAACCGGGGCGAGGGGCTGCTCGAACTGACCCTGGAGCCGCTGGGGGAGGACTACTGGATGCGCCCGGGGGAGACGTTCATCGTCACCTCGTACGGCGACTACGGACCGGGGCACCCGTTCGAGGTGCAGTACTGGCCGGACTCGGTGTCGGTCTGGTGCACCTCGTGGTTCGGCACCGTCTCGGACGACGAGGGCAACCAGCTGAGCCACGGTCACCAGCGGCCGGACGGCGCCTACCCGCGCTGAGCCGCCCACCCGGTCCGAGAATGCCCGACGGCCCCCGCCCGGGAGGGGCGGGGGCCGTCGGGGCTCGCGGATCGCGTCAGCGCGACTGCTGGGCGGGCACGCCCATGGTGTCGTCGTTCGGCAGCGAGGCGGCGGCCACGGCCGCGCCGGTCAGCGTGGCCAGCATCTCGCGGACGTTGGTCAGCTGGGCGTTGATGCTGTCGCGGCGGTTGGTGAGCGCCGCCAGCTCGCGCTCGGACTCGCTGCGGATGCGGTCGGCCTTGGCGTTGGCGTCGGCCACGATGTCCTCGGACTGGCGCTGGGCCGTCTCGACGGTCTGGCGGGCGCGGCGCTCGGCGTCGGTGCGCAGCTTCTCGGCCTCCAGGCGCAGCTGCTCGGCCCGGTGCTCGATCTCGGCCAGCCGCTTCTCGGCCTTGGCCTGACGGGCGGCCAGGTCGCGCTCGGACTGCTCGCGGCGCTTCGCCAGGTTGGTCTCGAACTCCAGCGCGGCCTGGGCGGCCTTGGTGCGGGTCTCCTCGAAGAGGGCGTCCGCCTCCTCGCGCTTGTTCTGCGCGTCCTTGTTGGCCTCGGCGCGCAGCTGGGCGGAGTCGCTCTTGGCCTTGTCGACGATCCGCAGACCCTCGTCCTCCGCCTTGGCCTTGCGGTCCTTGGCGTAGTTCTCGGCCTCGGTGCGGACCTGCTGGGCGGCGGCCTCGGCGAGCTCGCGGTGCTGCTCGGCGGCGCGGTGCGCCTCCTCGCGCAGGTCCTTGGCCTCCTCCTCGGCGAGGCGCAGGATCTTCTCGACCCGGGCACCGAGACCGGCGTACGACGGCTCCGCCTCGGCGACCGCCGCCTGGGCGGTCTGGGTCTCCAGGTGGAGCTCCTCGATGCGCTTCTCGAGTGCGCTGATCCGGGTCAAGGCACTGTCACGGTCGGCCACCAGCTTGGTGATCCGCTCGTCGACCTGGGCACGCTCGTACCCACGGCGCACCAGGTCGAAGCCGTGAGGGGAGTGACTGTCGCTCATGGGGTTCTGGGCTTCCTGTCGTCAAACCGCTGAGGTGGTTGAGGGAATCCTGACACGGTACCGGAGTGTCGGCGGCGAAACGCCGTTGTCCCGCGGACAATGTCCGCTCAATCGGGTGGTGCGCTCTTGGAGCGATTGCCACCCGATCGGGGAGAGCCAATTCCGGCACCGGCCTTGGCACCCCCGTCCTTCTTGGTACTTCCCCCGTTTGCCTGTGCGACCGGTGACGGTGCCTCGAAGGCCTCCAGCGCGGACAGCACGTCCTGCACCCTGGAGATCTCGGTGTTGATGTCCTTGCGCCGGCGCACCAGTTCGTCCAGCTCGCGCCGGCCCTCGTCGGTGACCCGCTGCGCCTCGGCCCTGGCCTCGGCGAGCAGCCGCTCGGCCTCCGCCCGGGCGAGTTCGATCTGCTCGTCCGCGGTCCGGTCGGCGGCCCGCAGCCGCTTCTCGGCCTCGGCGGCGGCCGACTCCAGCCGCTCCTCCGCCTCGTCCTGGGCGGACTTCAGCTTGGCCTCGGCCTTGACGATCAGGGCCTCGGCGCGGTCGGTGGAGCTGGCGAGCTTGGTCTCGGCCTCCTTCAGCAGGCCCTCGGCCTTGCGGACGGCGGACAGCCGGACCTTGCTGGCCTCGCTCGACGCCTCCGAGGTCAGCTCGTTGGCGCGGTCCTCGGCGCCCGCGACCAGCGCCGCCGCCCGGTCCTCGGCCTCGGCGACGGTGGCGACCGCCTGCTCCTCGGCCTCGGTCAGCTGGTCCTGGGCGGCCGTCACCAGGGCGTCCACCCGCTCGCCGGCCGACTTCATGGCCTGCGCGTTCTCCTTGCGGGCGCGCTCGTGCAGGGCCTCGACCTCGGCGTCGGTGCGCTCGCGCAGCTCCTCGGCGCGCTCGCGGATCGCGGTGGCGTCCCGGCGGGCCTCGGACAGCAGCGCGTCGGCGTCCGAGCGGCCCTTCTCGACGGCCTCCTGCCCGGTGGCCTCGCCGGCCGCGACCAGCCGGTCGGCCTCCTTGCGGGCGGCGGCGACCATCGCGTCGGCCTGCTCCTCGGCGGCGGCGGTGGTGGCCAGCGCGGTGGTGCGGGCGTCCTCGCCGAGCGACTCGGCGTCCGCGAAGGCCTTCTCCAGTACGGACTTGGCGTGCTCGCGGGTGGACTTGTCGAACTGCTCGGCGGCCTCGCGGGTGTCCGCGTCGTAGGCGTCGGCGCGGGCGTGGGTGTCGGCGTCGTAGTCGTCGGCGAGGGTGCGGGTGGCGAGCGCGTACTCCTCGGCCTCGGCCCGCAGCGCGGCGGCGAACTCCTCCGCCTCGGCGATGCCGGCGGCGGCCCGGTCCTCGCCGGCAGCCACCGTCCGGGCGGCCAGCTCCTCGGCCTCGGCGCGCTGCCGCTCGGCGGCCTCCTGGGCGGCCCGCAGCGTGTCCTCGGCCTCGGCGCGCAGCTGCTCGTCCCAGGCCAGGGCCTCGGCCCGGTGCCGGGCCAGCTCGGCCTCGGCGGCCTCGCGCTCGGCGGCCAGTTCCAGCTCGGTCTGCTCGCGCAGCGCGGTCGTCTCGGCGTCGGTGCGGGCCCGCAGGTCGGCGGTCTCCCGCTCGGCGGTCGCGCGCAGCTCCGCCACCTCGTGCTCGACCGTGTCGCGCAGCTCGGCGGTCTCGCGGTCGGCCAGTGCCCGCAGTTCGGTGGTCTCGCGGTCGGCGGTGTCGCGCAGTTCGGCGGCGGCCCGCTCGGCCTGCTCGCGCAGCTCCGCGGACTCCCGCTCGGCGGTGGCCCGGAGTTCGGCGATCTGCTGCGAGGCGGTCTCGTGCAGCCCGGCCACCGACTGGCGGACCTCGGCGGCCCCCTCCTCGGCGGCCTCGACCAGTGCGGCGGCCTCGGTCCTGGCCTCGGCGACCAGCTCCTCGCCGTCGCGCCGGGCCTGCTCCAGCTCCTCGCCGGCCTCGGCCCGGATCGTCGCGGCCGTGGCCCGGGCCTCGGACAGCTCGCGGCCGGCCTCGGCGCGGACCGTCGCGGCCTGCTCGTCGGCGAGCGTCCGCTCGGCCTCGGCCCGCTCGCGCAGCTCCGCCGCGGCGGCCTCGGCCTCGGCCCGGAGGCGGGTGGTCTCGGCGGTGGTGCGTTCGGTGAGGTCGGCGGCGGCGGTCTCGGCCTCGGTGCGGACGCGTTCGGCGTGGGTGTCGGCGGCTTCGCGGACGGCGGCGGCCTCGGC
>NZ_LGDO01000357.1:0-361 GCF_001279805.1 Streptomyces sp. XY431 | reverse complement strand
CAAGGGCCCCCCCCCGCCCTCCCCCACCCACCCCCCCCCCCCCCACCCCCGCCCCGGCCCCCAGCCCCGCCCCGGCACCGGCTCCGGACCGGCGCTGTCGACCGTGCCGACCGCCCCGGCCGCCCCGACCGCGTCCGTCCATCCGAAGACCACGGACCGGACCGACAAACCCGACGACACCTCGGCCAACCAGAGGTGACCCAGATCTCCGGATGGGCGGCGAGCAAATCCCCCCGGGCCCGTCGCTCATCCGGAACGCTCCACCCCGCAGTACCCCGCTCCACCCCGCACCCCCGCACTACCCGCAGTACCCCGCTCCCCCCCCAGTACCCCCCCCCACCCAAGGACTCCGGGCGGCCGG
>NZ_LGDO01000356.1:0-363 GCF_001279805.1 Streptomyces sp. XY431 | reverse complement strand
GCGCGGGGGTCAGCCGTCGCCGACGTCGACCAGGCCGACGCCAGACCGGTCCTCCCCGCAGGCGCGGGGGTCAGCCGCTGTTAGTACAAGGCTCAACGGGTTGAACGATGTCCTCCCCGCAGGCGCGGGGGTCAGCCGCTGCCCAGCACTCGCGAACTCGCCGAGACGTTGTCCTCCCCGCGCAGGCGGGGGTCAGCCGCCCAGGTGGGTCTGCAACCCGTTCATCTGTCCGTCCTCCCCGCGAGCGCGGGGGTCAGCCGCCGCCCCCATCGGCGCCGCCATCCTCGCCATCCTCCCCGCGCAGGCGGGGGTCAGCCGCACGCCCAGAACTTGGCCATGCGCAAGGTCTCGGTCCTCCCCGCA
>NZ_LGDO01000355.1:0-370 GCF_001279805.1 Streptomyces sp. XY431 | reverse complement strand
GGTGGTGTGTTCGACCTGTGGGAGGAGACCAACGGCGTCCCCGGTCTGCAGGCTTCCGGCGTGAACCCGGACACCCAGGTGGGTGCGGCGTGCACCACCAGTGCGGACGGCCTCTGCCGTCGGACGGTGGAGGTGGGTACCTACTACTGGCGGGAGACGGCTGCGCCGGCCGGTTACCAGCTTCCGGCGAACCCGGTGTTCGGTCCGTTGGTGCTGACCGCGGAGAACGCCGCGACGGGTGTGCAGACGACCGCCGCCGACGCGCCCGTGCCCCCGGTGACGGGTGAGGTGCGGGTGCTGAAGACGAACGCCGAGACCGGCGCGCCGCTCGCGGGTGGTGTGTTCGACCTGTGGGAGGAGACCAACGGCG